>PLEA01000286.1 GCA_003136335.1 Acidobacteriaceae bacterium
TCACGGAGAAAGCAAAGACCGGCAAGATCGACCCGGTGCTGGGACGCGACTTTGAAATTCGCCAGGTGGTCGACATTCTGATGAGACGCCGTCAGAACAACCCGATTCTCACCGGAGAGGCAGGAGTGGGAAAAACGGCGGTCGTGGAAGGCTTCGCCATACGCGTAGCCCAAGGGGATGTGCCGCCGCCGTTGCGTAACGTTACGGTGCGGACGCTGGACCTGGCGCTGCTGCAGGCGGGAGCGGGCATCAAGGGTGAATTTGAGAATCGGTTGAAAGGCCTGATTGAGGAAGTGAAGGCCTCGCCGCTGCCCATCATTTTATTCATCGACGAAGCTCACACCATGATTGGGGCCGGCGGGCAAGCGGGGCAAGGAGATGCCGCGAACCTTCTGAAGCCGGCTTTGGCGCGCGGCGAGTTACGCACCATCGCTGCGACGACTTGGTCCGAATATAAGAAATATTTTGAAAAGGATCCGGCACTGGCCCGCCGTTTCCAGGTAGTGAAGGTGGAGGAGCCCATAGAGCCGCAGTGCATGACCATGCTGCGTGGGATCGTCCCATCACTGGAGAAGCACCATAAAGTTCGCATCCTGGATGAGGGCTTAACGGCTGCGGTGCATCTTTCGCACCGCTATCTTGCGGGGCGGCAGTTGCCCGACAAAGCCGTCAGCGTGCTCGATACCGCTTGTGCCCGGCTGGCGCTGGGACAGAGCGCGACTCCATCTGCCATTGAAGA
Source organism: Acidobacteriaceae bacterium (assembly GCA_003136335.1). Next base: position 740 of record PLEA01000286.1, read on the forward strand.
CAGTGTCCGCCAGATCGACGATCTTGCCGTTCAGCAAAGAATTTTGGAACGCGAATCTGCGGTGGGCACAGACCATCGCGAGAGGCTCGAAGAGATCGCCACCAAGAGCAGAGAAATCGAATCCCGACTGGGCCGGTTACGCACGCGTTTTGAAAAAGAGCGCGACCTGGTGACGACGATTCGAGACTTGCGTTCCCAACTGGAGGGAGCAGCGGCTTCGCGAAATGGGAATGCGGGCGCGCAAAACAGCTCGGAAATACCGGGAGTCGCTGCCGATGCGGGCGCACCTGCCGCAGTCGCCTCCGCTCCGGCCGCCGCGGCGTCGTCGGCTACAGCCGTCGCAGTCGAAGAAGCCCCCAAGACGCTGGATGTGACTGCCGTGCGCGTCCAACTCGCGCAGGCCGAGGCAGAGCTGGCGGCGCTGCAGGGCGAAACCCCAATGATCCGCGTCGCCGTGGATGCCCAGATTATCGGCGAGGTGATTTCCGCCTGGACCGGAATCCCGGTCGGGAAAATGATGAAGGACGAAATTTCCACCGTCCTTTCTCTGCCGTCATTTCTGGGCCAGCGCGTGATTGGACAGATCCACGCACTGGAAATCATCAGCCAGCGAATTTCCACATCGCGTGCGCGTCTGGATGATCCCAACAAACCCATCGGCGTTTTCATGTTGGTAGGGCCCAGCGGTGTGGGCAAGACGGAAACCGCGCTCGCGCTCGCGGATCTTCTTTACGGCGGGGAACGCAACCTGATTACGATCAACATGTCGGAGTTCCAGGAAGCGCACACCGTATCCACGTTGAAGGGCTCGCCTCCGGGCTATGTTGGTTACGGCGAAGGCGGCGTGCTGACGGAAGCAGTCCGGCGCAGGCCCTATTCGGTTGTGCTGCTCGACGAAGTCGAGAAAGCACATCCCGATGTGCTGGAACTTTTCTACCAGGTATTCGACAAGGGAACGATGGAAGACGGCGAAGGTCGCGAGATCAACTTCAAGAACACCATCATCATCCTCACCACCAACGCGGGTACCGACACCATGGCGAAGCTGTGTGCTGATCCCGAGACCATGCCGAGTCCGGAGGGTTTGGTGAAGGCGCTGAAACCGGAACTCAACAAGATCTTCAAGCCCGCTTTTCTCGGACGAATGGTCATCATCCCGTACCTGCCTATTCGCGACGAGAATATGAAGCAAATCATCAAGCTGAAGCTGGGCAAGATCCAGCGCCGCATCCAGGAAAATCACAAGATCGAACTCCTTTACGACACCGCTGTGGTCGACGAAGTGGCGCGGCGGTGCACCGAGGTGGAGAGTGGCGCTCGTAACGTGGATAACATTTTGACCAACACCATGCTGCCTGAAATATCGCGACAATTGTTGGGGCGCATGGCCGCGAATGAACCCATGGAGCGGATTCACGTGGGCATTGGCACGGATGGGGCATTCGTATATCAGTAGGGCCACGCGACCGCGAAAGGCTGATGCCGTGCGGGCCGCCATCTTGCGCGGCGTAAGAACGAGGGAAGGACAGGTACGTGCCAGACTACACTCAAGATCACCGGCTGATCGCGGTGGACACTCCGCTGGGGAAGGATGTGCTTCTGCTGCAGGAGTTGACGGGGTACGAAGGAATCTCGCGTCTGTTCAGTTACGAACTGAATCTTCTGGCCTTCGAGAACGATGCCATTGCCTTTGAGGATATTGTCGGCCAAAAAGTTTCGATTACTCTTCATCTTCCTGACGGCACGCCGCGTTACATCGGCGGCTACGTGAGCCGTTTTACACAGGGGGAAACGGACGAGCGGTTATTCACGCACTATCAGGCCCAGGTAGTGCCTTGGCTGTGGTTTCTGACTCGTCAGGCCGACTGCCGCATTTTCCAGAACCTTGCAGTACCCGACATCATCAGTCAGGTGTTCAATCTCTTCGACTTCAAGGATTTTCGGCTCAGTCTCAAGGGCAGTTATCCTCAGCTCGAATATTGCGTGCAGTATCGCGAGACTTCGTTCAACTTCGTCTCGCGGCTGATGGAAGAGTTCGGGATCTTCTACTATTTCGACCATTCGACGCAGGGAAAGCACACCCTGGTGCTGGCCGATCAGTCCAGCACACTTCCGGCCTGCCCCAGTTCACCCGTGAGCTATGACACTAAGGTCGGAGGCCTCGAAGACCCCGAGGTGCTCGACAACTGGCACGTAGGACAGGAAGTCCGAACCGGCAAGTACACCGTAACCGACTACAATTTCACAACTCCGTCCACCAGTTTGCTGGCCAACGATCCGACTGTCGTGGATCTCGCGGCCAGTCAACCCTTGGAATTGTTTGATTATCCCGGACTGCACAGCACCAAAGATCAGGGCGACGCGGTGGCCAAGGTGCGCATGCAGGAAGAGGAAGCCGCCTATATGGTCGTGTCGGGTGCGGGCAACTGCCGCGGACTCATGTCCGGCTACTCGTTTGAATTGAAGAATCACTATCGTGCAAATCAGAACACGAATCACGTGGTCACCGAGGTTCGCCACTTCGCCTCGGCGGGACAGAGTTATACGACCGCCGGCTCGCAGGCTGGAGAGAGCTACTCCAACCACCTGACGTGTATTCCAGCCGCGGTCACTTATCGTCCTGCGCGGGTGACGCCGAAGCCCTTCGTGCAGGGTCCTCAGCCCGCCTTGGTGGTGGGCAAATCGGGCGAGGAAATCTGGGTGGATAAATACGGCCGGGTCATCGTGCAATTTTATTGGGACCGGCTCGGGAAGAAGAACGAGAACAGTTCCTGCTGGATTCGCACCTCTCAACCTTGGGCCGGTGGAAACTGGGGAGCGATGTGGATTCCGCGCATCGGTCAGGAAGTGCTGGTGAGTTTTCTGGAAGGTGATCCCGACCGGCCGGTGATCACGGGCCGAGTCTATAACGCCGACCAAATGCCACCTTACACCCTGCCCGATTACCAGACACGGAGCACTTTCATGTCGCACAGTTCCAAGGGCGGCGGCGCGTCCAACTATAACGAACTCCGTTTTGAAGATCTGAAAGGCAAGGAACAGATCTTCATGAATGCGGAAATGGATATGGATCTGCGCGTCGAAAAAGACTCGCGGGAATTCATCGGAGCCAACCGCCATCTCATTGTGACCACGAACCAGCAGGAGCAGATCCAGGCTGACAAACACTTGCATGTGCAGGGAAACCATTTCGAGAAGATCGACAGCAACATGTCGTTGCAAGTCGGCGGAAATCAGATGGAAAGTGTGACAGGCAACAAGTCCCTGGCGGTGACTGGCAATCAAAGCGAGAGCGTAACCGGCAACGTCTCTCTAGCGGTCACCGGAAATAAGGACGAAACCTCCATGGCCTATGCCATGAAAACCAACACGACCATTCATCTCAACGCAGGGGCAGTCGCAGTGATTGAAGCCGCGGCGGGCCTCACACTTAAAGTGGGCGGAAGCACCATCGACATGAACCCCGCGGGCGTATTCATCACCGGGACCATGGTATTCATCAACAGCGGTGCCGCTTCCGTAAGCGCTCCGGACGCAAGTCCCCAATCGCCCGATTCGCCAACCGCCCCCAAGGATCCCGATACGGCCGACGATGGCAGCAAGGGAACGAAGCTGAATTAATAGCCATTCTCAGGATCGGAATGTATGAAGATTCGCTGCCAGACTTCTCAATTCTCATTTTCGGGTCGAAGTCATAACCATAGGTCCTTTATGCTCCGAAAACTGCTCATGATTGGCCTGGTCGTGATCTCTTCTCCGGTAGTGCGATCACAATCTGCGGCGCCAAAAGCGGCTCGTAAGCAGGGTTATACCGTGCAGTACAGCCCGCGGCTGAACCTGTCTTCGGCGTCGGAGATCGACCAGCGCCTGCAGGCTCCCTTCACGGAAGGGACTGCGCATCCCGCTGGAGTGGACAATTGCACCCAGCTACTCGACAAGTGCGGATACGCTTTACAAGAGGGTTGTGGTAGCCAATCTTCGTCCGCTTCGGACAGAGACGCCCAGGCCCAGAAATCGAGCCTAGTGGACTGCCTCATTCTCCGGGAAATGCAGCACGCCACCCCCTCGACTACCTCTCATGTGGCGGAGCTGAACTGGGACGAACATATCCTGCCGCTTCTTCCCCCGCAGCTTGCCATCAATGTCTCAGCTGAGTCGCTCGGCAAGGCTAAGGCAGCCGCGACCCGTGGCGAGAGCTGGCCTGACTTTGACAAGAGCGCAGCCGCCAGCGGGGACGGACCGGATCAGATCGTGGTGCAAGGGGACGGGTTCGTGGAGCGGGTGATTCTTTGGGGCCGCGGTGATTTTAACGGTGACGGCATTCAGGACTTGCTGGTTCAGTCGCTCGATACCTTAACGGGAGGTACTTACCGCAACACTCGGCTCTTCATTCTCACGCGAAAAACCCCTCGCGGCAAACTCGCAGTAGTCCGGGTGCTGCTCTGATCACTTGGCCACTTTATGGTGCGGGTGATGCGGCTTTTGGGGCCGCAGCTGCGCCCGCCGCTGCTTTCTCGAACTGTGCCTTGGTCCAGTCATTACGCGCATCGCCGATTCCGCCGCGTTGGCACTGTTTCGCCGTCGTTGCCCAATCCTTATCCTTGACGACTTTGCAGAAGGTGGGAAACTTCGAGGTGAGCCCGCTGATTCCAAGATTGTATGCCATGTCGAAGAGCGCGGCGCAGGCTTCCGTCGGGTAGGAATTGAAATCGGGAAAGCTGGCGGTAAGGCTAACCGTGAACTGAAATACCTCTGCGGTCACTGTCGCGTCGATCACACTTTGCGGAAGATCGAGCTTGGTAAACTGCCGGTAGTAGGTGGCGAGTTTTCCAGCAGTTTGCTTCTTCACGTTATCGAAGTCCGCTTTAATTTCATCAGCCGTTGCGGCGCCGGGAAGCACCGGCGGTTTAGCGGTTGCGTCCGCTCGCCGGACAAACGCGAATTTTTGCGCCGCCGCCGCATTCGGCAGCATCTCCCCAACTCCCACCGTAACATTGCCTGTGGTGTCGAGATACATGTAGGAATAATTTCCCTCGAACTCCTTCAACTTAGGCAGATAGCTTGGAGTATCAAGCATAACTTCAAACCTCGGAGGAAGATATCACAGGCTCAGATGACCGTTCGCTGGACCCGGTCGTGTAGCCAATCGAAGTCTGTCAGCGCGTGAGATACGAGGCAGCTTACGGCACCATCACCGTGAGCTCTCCCGGCGTCACAAAGCTGATGACGCCGGCCCACATGCACATGTTCGTCGAAGTATTGTCGAGCGTGGGCATGTTGCCGAGCATTACCGTCGGAGCTCCTGGAACCCAAGGGGCGACGGTAGCGGGAATGCAGGGCATGGGAGTAAGAACGCCCATGGCGGCTACGGTCGCGGCGGCAACCATCGGATTCGCCGGCGACATGCACATGCCAAACGGCATGATATTCACCATGGGAATGTAGTCCATGATGTTGGCGTCAGGAACTTCGTCGGTCATGACGCGGTTGGTAGGGAGGACCACGAGCGAACTCGGAGCCATCCCCATGGTGCACATCATGCTCGCTCCCATGCAAACTTGCATCGGCATATGCGAACTCCCAGCCAGTTGGCTGCAGGGCATTCTAGCAAAGCGGGAAAGGAATGCAACTGCGGTGAAATTTCCGTCACTATTGAAGTTCTGGCCGGAAGCCTTTTGGAAGCGCGCTATGCCCCGTGATTAGAATCCGGCGGAAAATCTCCCAGCCCCTCAGTATCGAAGTGGTCCCTGGGGTCTTGGCGCTCGACAAAGAATTCGAAATTATCTGCATTGTTGAGGGCCTTTTTCTGGCTCTGCATGCTCAGCCTTTCCGCCCGGGCATACCCGTACATCGTCACCTTTTTGTCGCCACGCTTTTCTACGCGCATGCCAAGGAATGCTGATTCCACGTCGTCCGTCTGGGCGACGGTGAAGAAGTGGGAGACTTCATGGATCAGGGTTCCCGCCCGAGTTGTGTCGTCGGAAGTGGCGAATTCCGGACCGAGGTGCACAGTCATTTCATATTTGCCGCCCCGATTGTCGGGATTCACGTATGCGAACTCCCGATTGTACTCATCGAGCGCGTCCCGGTATTGGGCGGCCGTCAAGCCCGCTTTTTGGGGCGGGCGATCCGGGAGGAAATTATTGACTCTGAGGGCCTTCAGCTTCGCGATGGCCTTGACGATTCGCCGCCGTACCAAGTCCCGAGCCCGCGTTTCGTCGGTGCCGAACCATGTGAGGAAGCTCTCTTGGGTATCTTCGTCCCACAAATCGAGGTCCTGCAGTCTTTGCTCGAGCAGTTCGATGGCTTTCTTTTGCGCGTCAAGGATCGCCTGCTTTCCATCTGATGCGGATAACCCAGGCACGCGTGCAATGACGGACGACTTGAAGAGGGTCACGCCCTTGGAATGCCCGGGGGCGGGCATGCATATTCGTGCATTTGTCCCGGCATCAATGTCAGGATATTTGCTGCCACAAGTCGGACCGGAGATGCTGGAAGCGCACATGATCTAATCCCGTGCTTGCGACGATTGGGTCAGTTCGGCGTGAGCGTATTCGTGCGACGCAAGTCGCCCTCTGCGGATGCCGGATCGCATACATGGTTAGGAAGCTGCTCCTAAACTGATTTGGCATCCAATCAGGCGGAATTGTACACCGATTCGGCTGTTTCCGGGCCGTCTAATTCGCACCGTCGAGCAAGAAATCCAGTTGCTTATGGATAGTAGTAAATGCTCGGTGCAGCCGTCGGTGGGTATCCCTACCGTTAACTCAGGAAAAGACCTTAGTAACCTTGCTGTTAGCTCCGGCATCTTACACTATTAATGAAGAGATACACAGAAGGTGCGCCTTCTTAAGGGGTGCGACATGGCTAAAACCAAGTTGACTTCAGGGATGTGGAGAATCGATCCGCAGAAGTGGTCGCGTGTGATTGATCGCTGTGGACAGCCAGTGGCGTCCGTGGAAGCGGACGCGGATTCCAATGCCAATGCCAGCCTCATTGCGGCTGCGCCGGACATGTTCGAGCTGCTGGAGGCACTGGAGAGCGACGTCTCCATTCCGGAGGTTGTGCAGGAGGAGATTCAACTGGTTCTACGGCGCGCCCGCGGCGATTTTGGTCTGGCGGTTTTTTCCCGAGGTGTGGGCCGACACTTGCGCTCCAGAACCCAGGATTGGCTGAAGTTTATGGAAGGCCTGTGGAAGTCTGACGGCGCCGCGGAATAACCGGGTCTTGCCCGATCGAGCCGCTTCTGGTCCGATCGTTTTGCTGCTCTATAACCGACTCACTGCTCCCCTCCCGCTACTTCCCGCCTTGATTTGCCCTTTGCTTCCTGGCCCAGGAATTGTTATTGTGGGCAGCCGTGTTGAAATCGGCCTGAGATGCATTTCAGCCGTACGTCGGCGGCTCGCGCCACCATCCCATGAAGCAGCTAAAACCAGTCCTGTGGACCAAGGGCACGTTCCTGACGCCGCAGCATCTCCAGGTGCAGGATCGGTTCATCGAGGATGCGCTCAATTTTCGCCTGCAGGCGCTCAAGTTTTGTCCATGGGGGTTTCGCGAACTGGCGATCAATGCGGAACTGCTCGCCGAGGGACAATTTGCAGTCACGCGCGCGGCAGGCATTTTTCCCGATGGTCTGCTATTCGAGATTCCCGAAGCCGATCCGCCGCCTCCGTCTAAATCCCTGGAAGAATTCTTTGAGCCCGGGGCGAAGAGTCTGGACATTTACCTGGCGATTCCCGATTACCGCCAACGTGGCCTGAATGTTTCCACCGGCAAAGATGGGGGCACGCGTTATCTGGCGGAAGTGACCGCTTTTCGCGACGAGAATACGGGCGCCAGCGAGAAGCCCATTCAGGTCGCGCGAAAGAATATGCGTCTGCTGGCGGACTCGGAGAACCGCGAAGGCTCCTCGGTGTTGCGGATCGCCAACGTGGAACGGACTGCTGCGGGCACGTTTCAACTGAATCCCCGGTTCATTCCACCGCTGATCGAGATCGGCGCGAGCGAGTACCTGGTGGGATTGCTGCGTGGTTTGGTCGAACTGCTCTCCGCTCGTAGTACGCAGCTTTCCGCCGGCCGGCGACAAAAAAATCAAAGCCTGGCGGATTTTACCGCCTCTGACATTGCGAACTTCTGGCTGCTTTACACGGTAAACTCCAACTTCCCAGTATTTTCCCATCTCTACGAAAGCAAGATGGGCCATCCCGAGGAACTTTACTCCGCCTTGGTTGGGCTCGCAGGATCACTTACTACGTTTTCTCAAAAAATGCGGCCGCGCGATCTGCCGCTTTACGTGCATGATTCGCTCGGGCCGATTTTTTCCGAACTGGATGAGAAGTTGCGTTCGTTGCTGGAAACCGTTGTGCCCACCAACCTGGTGTCGCTCCCATTGAAGCTGGTGCAGAACTCGATTTATGCTACCGCCATCGACCACGATAAGTATCTTCAAAACACGCGCATGTACCTGGCGGTGAGCGCGGAGACCAGCGAAGAGACCATCATTCAGATAGTGCCGCAGCTGGTGAAGGTCTGTTCTGCGACCCACATTGATCATCTGGTGCGGCAGGCCTTGCCCGGAATTCAGCTCCGGCATCTGACGAGTCCACCCAGTGCGATCCCGGTAAAACTGAAGTATCAATATTTTGCTCTGAACCAGTCCGGGCCGGCATGGGAAGCCGTGAACCGCGCCCGCAACTTCGCGGCTTACGTTCCTGGGGAGCTTGCGAATCCCACGCTCGAATTGCTAATCCTCTTGCCGCAGTCGAGCTGAAGAATTTTTGATTGCTGATTTTTGATTGCTGATTGAAAAGCCATCACAGTCAGTGCTTTGAATTAACAATCAACAATCAGCAATCAGCAGTTGCATTTCACCCCGAACTGCAAGTCGCGGCGCGCTTCGCCTCAGTGCTTAAGCACGAAGTAAAGCACCAGCAAAGCTGCAATAAAGAAAAGCACAGTAAGGGTCAGGATGAGCGGCCAATAAGAGACGGGCGGTTCCGGGAGCGCCACTTTAGGCGGCTTCGGCGGTGGCGGGACAGCCAGTTTAGGCAAAGCCGGCGCGGGTAGTTTAGGGATTGGCGGCGCGGCTAACTTTGGCAGTGCCGGCATGGAAGTCGCGGGAAAGCCGGGCGTCGCCGGCGCATCTGTGGACGTTTGCTTTTGTGCCCCTGCAGGAACGCCCGGAGCTTTCACAGAAATGATTCTTGTGTACGCGCCTGGCTCGCTTGGGGATTCCTGCCGGTTGAGTACCGGTTCGCCGGCGGGGCGATTGAACACGTTCGTGGCGCCCTCGGAAGCAGACCCAGCCAGCGGCGGCGCTGGCTGCTTCTCGATCACGGGATTTGGAAACGCTGGAACCGGGAAAACCGGCGGGACCGCGACCATGGGCGGTGTCGGCGCAGCATAGGGCGCCGGTTTTGGCGGGACGAAGGGATCGTTCGAAGGCGCCGGAAAGACAGCCGAGTCGCCGGACAGGGATCCCGGCAACCCGCTCGAGGAGGGTGCTGCAGTGCCGGATGTTCGCGGCGCGATATCCGGATTCTTAAACCAACCTGTGAATCCCGTGCCTGCAGGTTCATTTCCTGCCACTCCCGAGCCGCGGATTGGTTCTTCCGATGGCGGCGCGAGTGGCGTGCTGAACATAGCCGTAAAGTCTCCAACGCTTTTTCGTGGAGGCTCCGTCGGTGGCGGCGATACGGCAGGAATCTCCGACGGCCCCTCTACGCGGAATGGCCCCTGAAAAAAACTCGTAAACTCGCCCGGCCTGGGACCGTCCTTGGTCGTGGGCGCGTTCGGCTCCGAAGGGAAGTTCCGCGGCGAGAAGGTGGAGCTAAACGAATTTGGGGAACTGCTGATACTCGGTTCAGCTTTTGGAGGGCCTGAAATCCGTGGAGTGACCGCCTCCCAATCAGGCGCCGCACGAACTCCAGACCGTTCCGCCGCGGACTTGACGTTTGGCAGAGGCGGGGCAGGCTGCTCGGTTGGTCTCGAGGGCACGCTGGGGGCGCCCGGTGTTGCCTGCGGGCCAAAATCCCGGAACAATTCAGTTACCCCACCGGGGGCTGGCGCAGGTACCTTGGAGGTCAGGTCCGCCGTTGGAGCTTCGCTCTGCGGAGTCGGCTTGACAGCCGGCGCTGGAATTTCCTGGGTATCGCCGGCCTGAGCCTTATACAGCTGCACCCAACCCTGCAGCGCAGCCTCGTCCGGCATTTTAGTAACTAGATAGGCATAGAGCGTGCCACCGTAGCGGCCAGTTTCCAGCACGAGCCCAGCGGGTTCTGGCGCGATCCGCCGAAACGTTTCGAGAACCCATTGCACTGTTGGTTGGTTCGACTCCTGGGGATCACAATGCAAAATGTGCACGAGAACCCGTTGACCTCTCACTTTGTCATTGGCCACAAAAGTTTCCACGCCACCGGTGGTAAGCGATTCCAGTAACTCGTATTTTTCCCCGAATTTCATTCTTCGTTCGCAATTCCTCTCAGAATTCCCTCAGAATCAACCGATGAAGGCTTTTCCGCTGTGGCCGTTCGACTGCGGTCAGAGCCCCCTTAAAGAGGCGCTCATTCGCTGCCTCGCCCGATGAATCCCTCCGCCTTGAGGCAGGATTATACCGCGTCGTGGTCAGGGCAATCGGGACAAATGCAAAGATCCGAATGCAAGGCAGCAGCTACCACGGGGATGGCCCCAGGCAGGCAGAAAAGCTTGGGCCGCGAGTGAGCTTGACATCGTGGCTCCTCTGGAGGTTCCTGACCGCACGCTGTCGGGGGGCAAGAGAGTTCTCGGTCAAGGCGGGATTTTTCTTGACTTGATGGGTCGCCGGGATCAAAATTGCCAACGCTCCCCCATCGTTAGTCGGCGACATGGGTCCGACGGCTCGGCTCATGAGTTCTAAAGCAATCTTCGGATTTTTCTCAGCTAGCCGTTGAATTGCGGAATCTGACCGCGTTCGCAAGCTCTAATGTGTGGTCGCGCACCCGAGACCATGTATGCGGGCCGGGTAAAGTTCTGTGAGCTGAAACTTTTCTGTTGGTGAGTCACAATTAAACAGGATTTAGTCGCCAAGAGTGCGCGACGAATTAGGAGTGCGCGATGAATATTGTCTCGAAGAGTGAAGAGATTCTGCAAAAATCGGTAGTGCTTGTGCTGTTGCTAGTCGGATCACTCGTTGGATCAAGCGCAGCACAACAGAAGCCAAAGACGCCCCCGGCGCCAAAACCCGCCGCGCCAAAAGCCGCGCCCAAGGCTAGTACCCCCGCGCATCCTGCGACGAGCAAGCTGTCGACCGGAACTCACTCGTCCACCACGGGTGCCAAGACTGGAACTACAAGGCCCGGCACGACTACAGGCAAAACCGGTACCGGAACTGTGAACAAGAATGGAACACGCACCGTGGGAAAGACTGGCCCGGCGACGGGTAGGCCGGGCGGCAATATGGGGAAGGGCGGGAACGGAAATGTGGCAAAGAGCGGGAACCGGCCTGCTCCAGGAAGACAGGTGTCACTCAGAGGCGGCGGAACGGCGAACATCCGTCCGAACGGACAGATCCGTTCCATCAACCGGAATGGCATGCACATCGAACACGGCCTCAACGGAAGCCGGAGGATCGAGAGCACGCATAATGGGGCACGTATCGTAACCACTGGCAGGAACTCTGGCTACGTACAGCGCGCTTACGTCACGCGCGGCGGGCGCAGCTATGTTTCGCGGACCACCATCATCAATCACCGGGCGTACAGCCACGTCTACCGGTCCTACTCTTATCGAGGCCACAGCTATTACGGTTACCATCCTGCGTATTACTACCGGCCCGGGTATTACGGGTGGGCATACAATCCTTGGCCAGCACCGGTTTACTACGGATGGGGCTGGGGTGGCTCCCCCTGGTACGGATATTACGGCGGATACTTTGCGCCCTACCCTGTGTATCCCTCGGCTGCGTTCTGGCTGACGGACTACTTGATTTCCGCAAACTTACAAGCGGCGTACCAGGCTCGGCAGGCAGCGAACGCCGCCGCCGCGAACGATGCCTCCGCAAGCAATGCTCCGGCTGAGCAACCGCAGCCCGGTGAGGGCAATGATGCCCAGGCAGCCAATTCTGGGACTGTAGCTCTCACCCCGGAGGTTAAGGCAGCGATTGCGGAAGAAGTGAAAGCGCAGCTCGCCGCCGAACAGGCCGCCGCGCAACCGGCCCCGGCCTCCTCGGATGCACAGCAGGCGTCCGCGACCAGTGAAGAAGTACCGGCCGCTCTCGATCCTGCGAGACGAACGTTCGTCGTGGCCAGCGATCTTGCGGTGACGGGCGACGGGCAGGAATGCCAGCTGACTGCCGGCGACGTCATCACGCGGATTTCCGACACTCCGGACGACGACAACAAGGTGAACGTGAGTGTTTCCGCCGGTAAAAAGACGGATTGCGCGCCGGGCAAACAAGTAGCTGTCGGGGTCGATGACCTGCAAGAAATGCACAACCACTTCCAGGAGCAGCTCGACAATGGGATGAAGGACTTGGCCTCCAAACAGGGGTCGAGCGGTCTGCCGAAAGCTCCCGATACTACTACCGTCGCTTCCGACGTTCCGCCCCCGCCTCCGGACGCCAGCGCCGAGAAGGCCCTGCAAGATCAGCAGGCCGCTGCCGACCAAACGGAAGCTCAAGTCGTGAAAGAGGCGTTCAGTCAGGGATCTTGACCGTATTGGGGACGACAGACTTTGGCAATACTAATTTACGAATGAGCGGGGGGATAGCAAAGGACAAGGGTTGTGACGTGTCCCAGTTGCGGTGATGTTTGTCAGGTTTATCGGCGCTTTCTAAGAAGTTCCTCTTCAGCCTTCTGTGCGCGCTGCGCCCGGTCCAGCAGTTCTTGAGCGCCTTTGTTGCTGGGATCCGCTGCCGCTTTACGGAAGCAATCGATGGCAGCGGAATACTCTCCGGAATCCAGAAATGCAGTGCCTTTACTGATGAGGGATTCAGCAGAATCGGTCGCAACCCCGCTCTTAACCCCTGCCGGAATTACAACGGGAATCACCTCGACTCGATTGATCACGTGAGTAACGTCGGGAACGGAAGCGGCCAGATCCCCTGCTGCCACGAAGTCTTCTCGACTCGGAACTTTGCCGTCGAGGGTCACTCCGCGAGTGTCGGATACGAACACTCTGAGTGCGGCTTGGCGGAGAGTTGGCGATGGAGCGGTATTCAGCTTCTCAGTGACTGCACTTTGGATTCTTATCAGCCGCAGCGATTGATATTTCAGATATCCGACACCCGCAACCAGTACCGCTGCCAAACCGAGAACCCCAAGGATCAGGAAGTGCTTCAGCCGGAAGGTTCGCGGCTGGAGAAACAAATGCTGCGCGGCGCTCTTCACGAGCACGGAGTCCGCGGGCGGAGTGGTGGTGCCTACGCTGCGCGCCAACGAAGGCTGGGCTGTACCGGGCGAGGCCACGGAAAGCGGTGAAGTGATTCTGCTCGGCGCAGCAGACGGCCCGGTTTTGGTTGGAACCGGTGAAGCCTGCGAGCTACGGAACAAAGAAGTGGCACCGACGTTCGCGATCGGGTCGTTCGCCAACTGGTTGTCCGGCGCCGAGTCGTTCGCGACTTCGCTCGCCACTTCATTCAACGCAGCGACAAATTCCTCCGCGGTCTGGAATCGTTGCTCCCGCGATTTGTCAATCGCCTTCAGAATCACCCGAGACAGGGACTCCGGAATGTGTAACTCCGGAACAACTTCGTGCGGCGATCGCACAGTCCCTTCCATGTGCTGCATCATCAGGGAATAAATTGTGTCCCCTTCAAATGGCAACTGCGCCGTCACCATCTGATAAAGCACTACGCCCAGCGAATAAAGATCAGTGCGGCCGTCAATCTCCTCACCCGCCTTTTTCCCCATGAACTGCTCCGGGGACATGTAGAGCGGCGTGCCCACCACCATGCCCGTCATGGTCATTCCCGGATTGGCGTCACCGGCGACTTCCCGAAGTTTCGCGATCCCGAAGTCGAGAACCTTGGCGGTTTCCTGACCCTGCTCATCGGTGGTCAGGAGGATGTTGCCGGGTTTGATATCCCGGTGCACGACCCCCAGCTTGTGTGCCACCCCGAGTGCCCGCGCCACTTGCGTCGTAATGCGAACCGCCCGCGGAACGCGGAACGGCCCTTCTTCCTGAAGAATCTCGCCAATATTCTTGCCCTCCACCAGTTCCATCACAATGAAGGGGCGGCCGTCCTCGGTGTAGTCGAAATCGTCCACTCGGACGGCATTCGGATGCCGGAGTTTGCGGGTCACCACCGCTTCCTTCTGAAAGCGTTGCAGGAAGTTCGCATCCCCGGCAATAGTGTCGCTGACAATCTTGATCGCACATACCTCGTTAAACGTGAGGTGCTTCGCGCGGTAGACAACGCCCATGCCGCCAACCCCGATCCGATCCAGAATCTCGTACTTGTTGCGAATGATCATCCCCGGCTGAAGTTCGTGCGCGCTTTGCAGACCAGTCTGATCCGCGGGACAGACGTTATAGTCGGCCGGATAGGTTTTATGACATGTGGAGCAGTATTTCATTGCCTCACGCCCATCGGCCAGAAATCGGGGAATCCAGGCTGGCCGGCAAAAGTTGCCTAGCAGGGAATGCTCAGGCAGAAACGTTGAACTGTCAAGGTCCTCCCCATCCTGTTCTTTCAAGGAACCGCGATTTTGGGTCACTCTACTGATGTGAAGGATTGTTCCAGGCCGCAATTGACTTCGGCCGTGCGCCTCCTTAAAATCGGCGGCCAGTGATGATCCTGCCCAGCGATGGCAGGATGATTCTCTCTTATGATCTCCCGCCTCCGATTGATCTGGCTGGTCGCATTTTGCGCGATCACTATAGCGTCCGTTTCAGCTCAGAGTCAGAATCTCGATGACATCCGGCACAAAGCCGAAGCGGGAGATGCTAACGCCCAATTCCATTTGGCTCAGGCGTACATCGAAGGCAAAGACATCGCAAAGGATCCAGCGCAAGGACTTGCATGGCTACGAAAATCTGCAGATCAAGGCTATTTCGGCGCTGAGTATGCGTTGGCCTACATGTATCTGAACGGGGCGGAGAAACTCCAGAAAGATCAGCATGAAGCAGCGAAATGGTTTCTGAAAGCCGCAAAGCAGCAAAATAAGGCTGCTCAAGATAAGTTGGCGGCCATGTTTGCCCAGGGATTGATATCGGAGCAGGAAGCAAACTGGCGCGCCGGTCCAAAGGCGTCCCCAACGGTGGCCCGAGTGCCGAAGGAGGCAAAAAAAGGAAAGGCAGCGCCCTTCTCCTTCGGCGAGGTCGAAACTGGACTCGCGGGCGGGATTACAAGCAAGCGCATGACAACGCTTGTTCAGAAATTCGGTGTGGATTTCAACTTGAGCCCGGTCACACGAAAGCGCCTGGCAAATGAAGGCGCGGACGATAATTTGCTGACTACAATCTCGGCCTCCAGCCGGTCTCTCTGATCGTGTCGTTCGACGACAAAAAATTCCCAATATCTGCTTAATCCGCCGGAATAGCTCGCCGGTGCGATATATTCTCCGCGTGATCAAGACTAAGCTACGGTGGCTTGTGCTGTTGTTCTGTGTGGCGTGCGTGGCAAATCAGGTGCCTGCGGACTCCTACAAATACTTTCGTATCGGCAACAAGGATGATGCCCAGACCAAGCCCGTGGCAGGCATCGCCATGATGGGTGGAGGCAGCGATCTGAATGAGGCATTTGCCTGGCTGTGCAATAAGGGAAACGGCGGAGATTTTCTGATTCTGCGCGCGACCGGCGATGACGATTACAACGCGTACGTGAACAAATTGTGCAAGGTGAATTCGGTGGCGACGCTGATTATTCCCAATCGCGAGGCGGCCGAGGACCCGGCGGTGGCCGAGATCATACGCAGGGCGGAAGTCGTATTCATCGCCGGAGGAGATCAGGCGAATTACATTCGCGACTGGAAGGAAACGCCGGTGCAGACTGCGATGAACGAAAACATCAGGGCTGGCAAGCCGATTGGCGGGACCAGCGCAGGTCTGGCGGTCCAGGGCGAGTTTGTCTATAGCGCGACGGGCGACAAGCCGGACGACAAGAATCTGTCGTCAGCGGATGTGTTGCAGAATCCTTATTTTGAGCGGGTGACGCTGGTGCGGGAATTCTTGAAGATTCCTCATCTGGAGAATCTGCTGACGGATTCGCACTTCGCCAGGCGCGACCGCATGGGACGCACCTTGGGATTTCTGGCGCGCATCATGAAGGATGGATGGAGCCAGTCTCCGCGGGAAGTCGCGATCGATGAAAAATCGGCGGTGCTGGCGGATGCGAACGGTAAGGCAACAGTCGTGGGCACCGGGAAGGGCGCATATTTCCTGCGTCCGACGCAGGCACCGGAGGTTTGCGAGAGAGGTGTGCCGCTTACGTTTCGAGAGGTGAGTGTGTATCGAGTTCCGGCTGGCGGACATTTTGATTTGACTTCGTGGACGGGCGATGGAGGGACAGCTTACTCGCTCTCGGTGGAGCGCGGAAAAGTTGAGAGCACGCAGGTTGGGAAGGAAATTTACTGAGAATCGTCGCGGCAGAGTGGGCTTGCAACAATTACCGTTGGGCACATGCTGCGAGGGTGTTCAAGCGTGTTGGATATAATGCGGCAAAGAGTAACATCCTCCATTCAATCGTGTTCCAACACACTTTCAGTCTCGTTCATGGTTTCGCCGCTGCGATCCTTGCGGTGACCGTTAGCTCGCTGGCCCAGACGGCGGCTGCTCCTCCGAAATCGGAGGAGCAACTAGCGTTGCAGCACGGGCAGGAGGCCCTCAAGAGTAGGGATATCGCGCGCGCTCGAACTGAATTTGAGACGGCGGTGCGGCTCGCTCCGAATGATGCGGAGGCGCAGTCGGCGCTGGGCTGGGTGCTGGCCCAGCAAGGGGAAGGGGATGCCGCGGTCGCGCATCTTCGAGCCGCGATTAAAGCTAAGCCGGGCCTAGTTGAGGCGCGGCTGACTCTGGCGGGCGTGCTGTCGCAGCAGGGGAAAGCCGCGGAAGGCGAGCAGGAGGCGCTCGCGGCGTTGAAAATTGCGCCAGAAAACGCGGAGGCTCACCGCACATTGGCCCGCATCCTGAGCCAGCGGTCAGGGGATGAGGCTTTATCGGAGATGCGGCGCGCGGTAGAACTGGCGCCGAAGCGCGCCGATTTGCGCGATGAACTCGGGACCATCCTAGCGCAGCGAAATCAGTTTGCCGAGGCAGAAGCCGCGTTCAAAGAGGCGTTGCGTTTGCAACCAAACCTGGCGCAGGCGCACTTTCATCTGGGCGTAGTGCACTTGCAGGGGCAGCACCTGGATGAGGCCGCGGCCGAATTAGCAAAGGCGGTAGAACTGGCGCCGCAAGATGCTGCGGCTCATTACTACCTGGCGAAGACTCTAACTGCGCAATCAAAAAATGCAGATGCGTTGCAGGAACTGCAGAAGGCTGCCACGCTGAAGCCGGATTGGCCTGAATTGCAGATTGAATTGGGCATTGCCTGCCAGCATGCCGGGGATAGCGACGGCGCTGTGGCTGCGTTCGGCGAAGCGGTAAAGTTGCGGCCCCAGGATGCCGAGGCTAACAACGATCTTGGTTTAGCGTTGCTGCAAAAGGGAGACGCAGTCGGCTCGATTCCCAACTTCAAGGCGGCCGCGCAACTGCGCCCGGACGACGGCACTTTTCGAGGAAACCTAGCCATCGCTTATCTGCAGCGCGCGGACTTCGATGCGGCCATTACGGAACTGGAGGCTGCGCTGAAGCTGGCGCCGGACAATGCCTCGCTGCACTACAACCTGGGGCTGGCTTACAAGCTGAAGGATCAGCTCGACAAGGCGGTTCCCGAATTCCAGAACGCGATCCGCTTGCAGCCCGATTTGGCCGATGCGCACTACACGCTAGGGGTTTTGTTCTGGCAACGAGGTGAATTCGACAAGGCGACTCAAGAGCTGCAAACGGCGATTCAAAATCAGCCTAACTACGCGGAAGCACATTACACGCTGGGCACGGTCTTGAAGCAGCAGGGAAAACTGCCGGAAGCCGCGGCGGCGTTGCGAGAGGCGATTCGGCTGCAGCCTGATTTTGCGGGAGCGCACACGACGCTGGCCGCCGTGCTGCGGCAGTTGGGCGACGCGCCTGGCGCAGCCGAGGAGGCGAAGGCAGGAGCGAAGATCGCAGCCTCCACCAACAATCTGCAAGCGGCGACGTTTTCGACGAACTCGGGAAAACGACTTATGGGCGCCGGGGATATGAATGGCGCGGTTGCGCAATTCCGCTCGGCTATTAACTCAGAGCCGAATTACGCGGCGGCCCATTATCAGCTCGGGCTGGCCTTGAGCCAGCAGGGCCACAATGACGAAGCCAAGAAGGAGTTTCAAAAGGCTGCGGAATTAGATCCGCATTTGACGGCGCCGCGGTAGCGGCTCTGCGGACCTTGCACTCCCCGTGTCAACTCCAGCCTTAATTCTCCCGTGATTCCGGATGGCAAGGGCTGCAAGTTCCCCATGTCTTGCGGGATGAATCGTTCGCCGTATCTCTCATTCAGCAAACTTTAAATAGGAAGCGCGCCAGCCAACGAGTTGATCGCCGTATTCCCCACAAAAATGCGCAGTGTGTTCTTTCCGGCTGTTAGAAATCTGGTGACATCAATCGTATACGGGGGACGCCACACGCCTTTGACGGCGCCACCAGGAAATCGGCTGCCCCGCCTGTCGCGAAGGGTTGGGCAGCCCGACGTCACCCTCCGAAAACGCCTTCTTCGTGCAGGGTGCTTCGCACGGCGACAACCTCGGGGTCGTTGATTTGCAAGAGCGCAATGGTCACGCGGCCAATCGGAGTCAGCGCTTCTAATCGAGGACCATCCCAGATAAAGTGTTCCGTCCAGATATCGCGGCGGGGATGGAATAGGCGAACGATTTCGCCGTTATCCGGATTCAGTCCGGCAACGTTCGGACCCTTGAACCGGTTGCAGTGGATGCAGGCAAGGGCAAGATTATCAACCGCGGTTGGTCCACCGCTGCCGGCGCGATAATGTGATCTATCTGGAATGGTGCGGGATGTAACGCCGATGGCAATTGGCAATATTCGCAACGTGTTTGTGCTCTTTGCCAAACCTGGCGGATGAGATCTGCGTTCAATGTCCCCGGCTATTGCGCCGAATGCAGGGCGCGCCGCCCTTTGGACTGCATCACGGCCAGAAGGTTCCCGACGTGGATATAACTGTCAAGCTCGGTCTGCCCTTCGTTAGTCAGCCTGCCTTGGCGAGCCAACTCGGACAACTGGTTCATGCGCGCGGTGTCACGCTCGTCGAAGCGAATCGACAACAGGTATTCAGCCGCGCCCCGCGACAACTCCTCATGCTCGATCTGGATGAGGCGGGCCAGGATCGCCGCCTCAGTATTGGGGCTGGTGATTTGGGAACTCATTTCATTTCTCCCACACAATTGTGCCACTACGGCGCAACGATGTCATGAGAGCTTTGAGCCTCGCACCCTCAAAAGCGAACGGCAGACTTTTGCGGTCTGCCGTTCCGAGTTTCAAGCCAAAAGCTTAAAAGCCAAAAGCCAAAAACTAAAAGCTACTTCATCGCCGTGACGCGCTTGCCCAGGCGGGACTTATAGCGCGAGGCGGTGTTCTCGTGCAGCGTCCCTTTCTGAATGGCCTTGTCGAGGGTGGAGACGGTTTGGCGGTAGGTCTGTTCGGCGGCGGCCTTGTCGCCTTTTTCGATGGTCTCGCGCAGGACGCGCAACTGGGTGCGCAGGCTGGAGGTGTTGGCGCGATTGGTGGCCGTGCGCTTTGTGGTCTGACGGGCGCGTTTGAGCGCCGAAAGATGATTTGCCATAGCTGGTTCGTTACCTTCGTGTAGACAGAGAGATATTCGGGGTGGGTCCGAATTACTTATTATAGGGGAGCACTCCCGACCGGTCAAACTATAGGGGGTCAGGCCATGCGGAGCTCGCGGAGAGCACTGCGGTCTGCCCGCGAGATCCTTCCCTCCGCCTGAAGAACGGCTACGGTCAGGATGACGCCAATGGGCGAAGAGTGTCGAGGGTGCAAAGATCCAAGCTGCATGAACGCTTGACTGACCCATGACTGACGGACTCGATCGCCTGAAGGTACTCATTAACTCGTCGACGCCCATCGTTGTGATGGAAACGTCGGAGGAGATGCACGCCGTCAACATGGTGCGAACGGCGTGCAGGGAACTCAACATGTCGACCTTCGAGTGGAGCATTGCTGACGGACTGTTGCACTCGGGGACGAACGTGCCGCCCGAAGGGCAAAAAATATCGTTGCAGGCCCGCATCGATCAGAACTCAATCAGGAGCCAAGGCGGGCGCAGCCAGGCGCAAACGCGAATCGCACTCAGCCCCGGCGGAGCGGAGGCCGACAGACTGGCTCGAGCCGTGGCATTGTCGATGGGAACTGATAGTGCTGCAGCGGCCAGCGGGACGGCCATCTACAATACGCGCGAACCGGTGCAGGCGCTGGCCAATATGGAGTCGATGACGGTCGAGGCCGTCTTCATCCTAAAAGATTTTCACCGTCACATGGACGACCCGGTCGTAGTGCGGCGACTGCGCGACGTGGGGCAGAAATTCGCCGCCAACCGGCGGACGGTGGTCATCACTGCCCCTGAAATTGTCGTGCCCGCGGAACTGACTACGCTGGTGGAATATTTCGATCTCCCGCTGCCCGATCGCGACCGCCTCCGCGAAATCATTCACGATATGTTTACCCGGCTCTCGAAGACTTACACCTTGAATTTGCAGCTGGATGCTGCTGGCGTGGACGCGATGTCGGCCAACTTGGGCGGCCTGACGGAAGAAGAGGCGGAGCGCGCCATTTCGCAGGCTTTGGTGACGCGATATGCGCTGTGTTCCGAGAGCGTCACGGATGTGCTCGACGCCAAGAAACAACTACTGCGGCATTCGGGGATGCTCGAGTTCGTCGAGGCCTCCGACAACATGGCCGTGGTGGGTGGCTTGGAGAACCTGAAGCACTGGCTGGGACAGCGTCGCGGAGCGTGGGAAGATGCGGCTCGCGAATTTGGACTGGAGCCGCCGCGGGGGATGATCATTCTCGGAGTGCAGGGGTGCGGGAAGTCGCTGTGCGCGCGCGCCGTGGCCGGCGAGTGGAAACTGCCCTTGGTGAAGTTCGACACGTCGGCAGTCTACGACAAGTATATTGGCGAAACGGAAAAGCGCATTCGCAAAGTCTTTCAGGTTGCCGAGGGACTTGCTCCGTGCGTGCTCTGGATTGACGAGCTGGAAAAAGTGTTCGCTGGGAGCGGCCCCGATTCGGCGTCGGCCGACGCGGGCGTCTCGTCGCGCCTGTTGGCGTCATTTCTATCGTGGATGCAGGACCGCAAGGCGGCTGTATTCGTCGCGGCGACCTGCAACAATGTGACGGTGCTGCCGCCTGAGCTAATTCGCAAGGGGCGCTTCGATGAGTTGTTCTTCGTCGATTTGCCCAATCAGGCGGAGCGGAAGCAGATCTTTTCGATTCAGCTCGCGAAGCGCAAACGCAATCCGGCGGAGTTTGATCTGGAAAAAGTTGCCGCTGCAGCGAAAGGGTACTCGGGAGCCGAGATCGACGCCGCCGTGCAGGGCGGGCTCTATGCAGCGTATTCCGAGAAGAAGCCGCTGGCTACGCAGTCGCTGCTGGACGCGCTGGCGCAGACAGTGCCGCTTTCGATTACTCGCGCGGAAGAGATTGCCGCGTTGCGGGAGTGGGCCCGGACTCGGACTGTCGCGGCATCGGCTCGGGATGCAGGACCTGCCGCATCGTGAGATTCGGGTGGTAGTGCCGTTTCAGTCTTCGACAGTCTTCGTTCCCGTGGGAGTCATCCTGACCGTAGCCGTTCTTCAGGCGGAGGGAAGGATCTCGCGCGCACCCGCAGCGCGTCGGAGGCTCCGCGCGAGATCCCTCACCCGGCTGAACTTCGCCGGGTTCGGGATGACGCCTTCAGAAAAGATCCAGACTTCACCAGTACCAAATTTTACTGCCATTGACTCCCTCTTCGCCGCGGGGTACGCTTTAACCAATGGTAGTGACTTGCCTCCTGGGCATGCGCATTCCGGCTGGTCCCATCTCCAAGCCAAACCCTGCTTTGTTCCTGACGTGGAGCAGGCATAGGTGTATCTCAATGTCCGCGACCGCCGGGCTTTGCCCGTCCCGTCCGGGTCTGAGACCCGGACCCACACAAGCAGTTAATCCAGAGGCATGAACTCAAGCATGAAGAAAAGCATCGGGATTAGTCCCAATATCGAGACCCTGTTCGGCACGCGGGATGAGAATGTGCGTTTGCTGGAAGACGGGCTGAACATCACCATCAATCTGCGGGCGAACGCGATCGAACTGGAAGGCGCGGCGCGGGACGTGGCGCGCGCCGAGCAGGTCTTCGCGGACTATGAAACCTTGCAGCGCTCCGGCTTTACCTTCAACAATGGCGACCTCAATAGCATGCTGCGTGTGCTGACTTCCGATCCGAACACCACACTCCGCGGGTTGGCGGACGCCGGGCGCCAGCGTTCGTTCGGACGCCGCACC
This sequence comes from Acidobacteriaceae bacterium, assembly GCA_003136335.1. Next base: position 23,297 of record PLEA01000286.1, read on the forward strand.
GTGCAGCCTAAGAGCAGCAACCAGCGCCGTTATCTCGAGACAATTGAGAACCACGACATGGTGTTTGGGATTGGCCCGGCGGGTACGGGCAAGACTTACCTCGCCGTGGCCATGGCAATTTCGGCGCTGCTGGCCAAGCGCGTGAACCGCATTATTCTGGCGCGTCCCGCAGTGGAGGCGGGAGAGCGGCTGGGGTTTTTGCCGGGCACGCTGCAGGACAAGATTGATCCTTATTTGCGGCCGCTGTACGACGCCCTCTATGACATGCTTGACCCCGAAAAAGTGGATCGCTACCTGGAGAAGAACGTCATCGAGATTGCTCCCATCGCGTTCATGCGTGGGCGCACGCTGAACGATTCGTTCGTGATTCTGGACGAGGCGCAGAACACGACCTCAGAGCAGATGAAGATGTTCGTCACGCGCCTGGGGTTCAACTCGAAAGCGGTGATCACCGGCGACGTTACTCAGATCGACTTGCCCAATGCGCGGCGCAGCGGGCTGCTGGAAGCGATGGATGTGCTCAAGAATGTGAACGGGCTGGCGTTTGTGCACTTCGACGAAACCGACGTGGTGCGTCATCATCTGGTGCAGCGCATCGTCCGCGCCTACGACGAGCATAAGACGCGCATCGCCGAGCAGCAGATGCTCTTGCTGGCGGAGCCCAGGCATGCCGACGCGGCAAGCGCCGAAAAACAGGCGGCGGCCGCTGCGCACGCAGAGAAGGCTACGTCCGCCGAAGCCAAGGGATAGTGCCGCACACATTTGGCGGGAGGGCCCAACCCGGGTCCTCCTGTTTGACTTTGTGGCGCCTGCTTAACAGAGGAAGGTTGTCGAGAACAGCTTGGTGATTCTGGAAAAGGGAGTCGCAGGATTGAACGAAGGCGCGCTCGGAGGGTTCGTGTTGCGCGTGCGTAGGGCCTTGGGCCTCAGGGGACAAGTGAACGTGCTGGTGACCAGCAGCGTGGCGGTGTGCGCGCTGAATCGCCGATTTCGCGGGGAGAACAAGGCAACGGACGTGCTGTCGTTTCCGTCAACTTCCTCCCTCCCGGAATCGCGCAAACAGAAGCTGGCTGGCGATGTTGCCATCTCCGCCGACATTGCCCGGCAAAATTCTATCCGGCTCGGACATTCCGCGGCCCAGGAAATCAAGATTCTGGCGCTGCATGGAATCCTTCATGTGGCGGGCTTTGACCATGAGCGCGATAATGGTGAAATGGCGCACAAGGAAGTGACGTTGCGCCGGGCGCTTGGGTTGCCGGTTGCCTTGATGGAAAGAATAAGGCCCGAACGAGTGGAGTCCGCCGGTAGACAATCCTCGAAACTGCGGCGCGGCCCGACGCGGGCTCCGGTGGCGCGGAGGTTGGGATGAATTACGCCGTCCCCGTCGCGCTGCTTCTTCTGTTGGGATTGCTGACGCTGGTCTCTTACGTGGACCGTGTGTATCAGGAAGTCGGGAAATTCCTCTCCCGCGAATTCCAGGACAACATCGATGTCTTTGAGCAGAAGATTGAACCGGAGCTGGGCGTAACCCGCGCCCGGGCCGCGTTGTCGATGGCAGTGCTCACGCAGCTCACCATGGCGGCGATTGCGCTGCTCATTGGTTTCCTGGTTTTCAGCGAGCAGTCCTGGGGAATTTACGAGATTTTGCAGGCGGCGATCAGCCTGATCCTGATCGTCATCGTGTGCAACCGCTTTCTGCCGTTTGTATTCTTCTCGCGCACCAAGGGGGAGTGGCTGATTCATTGGACGCTAGTTCTGAAAATATTCATCTACACGGTGATGCCAGTGACGATCGTGCTGGGCTTCCTGCAGTCGGTGGCTTCACTGACCAAGCAGAACACCGCCGAACAGCCGGAGACTGCGGCGGAGGCGGTGGACGCGTTGATCGAAGCGGGCCAGGAAGAAGGCATTATTCAGGAGGGTGACCGCGACCTGATTCAGTCGGTGGTGGAATTCAGCGGCAAGACGGTGCGCGAGGCGATGCAACCGCGTCCCCAGATGTTTGCCGTGCCCGCGGAAACTACGGTCGAGCACTTCATCGAATTGCTGCGCGTCAAGCACTACTCGCGCGTGCCCGTGTATGAGGGCAACATCCATAACATTAAGGGAATCGTCTACACGCAGGACGTGCTGCAAGTGCCCGACAGCGAAGCGCACGTTCGCATTCTGGATACGATCATGCGGCGCGACGTCTATTTCGTGCCAGAGAGCAAGTTGGGCAGCGATCTGCTTCGCGAAATGCAAAAGCAGAATATCCGCATGGCGATTGTGGTGGACGAATATGGCGGCGTAGCGGGACTGGTCACTATCGAGGATCTGGTGGAAGAGATCGTGGGGGAGATTCGCGACGACCATGAAAAGCCGGAGATCGTGCGGGAAGGCGAGCGCTCGTTTATCGTTGCCGGCGGGATGGACGTGGACCGTCTCGATGAACTCTTCGGCAGCAAGCCGGAAGGAAAAGAGTCGGCCACCATAGCCGGCCTGGGCAGCGAACTTGCCGGCCGGATTCCGCGCAAGGGCGAGGTGGTGCAGGAAGCCGGGCTGCGCTTTGAGGTCTTGGAATCCACCGACCGCAAAGTGGAGCGGGTACGAGTTACTGCGGTACAGCCCCAGCAGATGAAACTGATATAAAGCAGGGTCTAGCTTTTGGCTCTTGGCTCCTAACCCAAGCAGGCTCCTACGCAGGATTTTGTTGGCTGGCTGTGCGCGCAGTTCGATTCGTAGCCTAAGATGAAGGAATCGTTCGAAGTTGAAGCCAAAAGCCAAAAGCTAGTAGCTGATTCCCTATGCCATTTCGCTCCGGTTTCGTTTGCATTCTCGGCCGCCCTAACGCAGGCAAGTCCACGTTGCTCAATGCGCTCGTGGGCGAGAAACTGGCGATCATCTCGCCCAAGCCACAAACCACGCGCAACCGCATTCAGGGCGTGGTGCACATTCCAAAGCGGAAGGGCAAGGGAGGTGGGCAGATCGTGCTGGTCGATACTCCCGGGGTTCACAAGCCGGACAGTTCTCTGGGCCGCAAAATGATGGTCGAG
>PLEA01000699.1 GCA_003136335.1 Acidobacteriaceae bacterium
GAGGGACTGCACTTTCTGCGCGATCATCGCGCGGCCGTGATGTTGGGGATTAGCTGGGCTCTGTTTCTGGGGGCCATGATGACAGGCGGAGTGGTCACTCCGTCTCTGAGTGAGCGTGTCTTTCACGCGGGGCCGGTGGGGTATGGCTGGCTCAGCGCGGGATGGGGTACGGGAGCATTCATCAGCGCGCTGTATTCACCGCAGGCGATTGCCCGCCTGGGTGGGCGACGCGCACTTGCGTTCTCGATGGCCTTGCTTTCGGTTGCCATGATTTGCGCGCCGGTCGCCGGATTTCTGGTCCTGGCCATGGCGGCATACTTCGTGATGGGCTCGGCGCGGGGCGTTGGCGGCGTGGCGATGAATACCAGCCTGATGGAGATGGTCCCCAAACACTTAATGGGACGCGTGCAGAATGCATACTATTTTGCCGGGACATTCCTGCAAATCGCGCTCGCCATCAGCGTGGGAGCAGTGGCGCACAGGGTAAGCTTGGTGGCCGCATTCGCGATCCTGGCCTGTGTGTACGGCCTGGCGTTCGTGGCGGCGAGTTGGCCGGTGGGTGTGGTGGTCGTAGAAGAAGTCGTCGCCGAGTGCGATCTAGTCAATTAAAGCGTGCTTTTCATAAGCGAAAATCCCCACCCTTGCGTAAAAGACGCGCACGGATGGGGCACTCTCGATTTCTGACGATGCTCGCGACCTCCGATCAGCGTGGTCAATGACCGCCTCCGGCTGTTATTCTTTTCCATTCGTAAGGAGCGTACATGTCCTCTGATTTGCAGGGCCGGAATGGTGTTGTCTTCGGAGTCGCCAACAAGCGCTCGATCGCGTGGTCCATTGCCCAGGGATTGCACGCCGCCGGCATGAAGCTGGCCATCACCTACCAGAACGAGCGCCTGGAGCAGGAAGCGAAGGACCTTATCCTGTCCCTGCCCGGTGCCGAAGCGTACATGTGCGACGTTTCCAAGGACGAAGAGATCGACCGGCTCTTTGCCACGCTCAAAGAGCGACAGGGCAAACTGCACGCGCTGGTGCACTCCGTCGCCTACGCTCCGGCCGACGAACTGAAAGGCGACTTCGTCAACACCACGCGCGAAGGCTTTCGCGTTGCGCTGGATGTCAGCGTGTACTCGCTGGTCGCGGTCTCGCGAGCTGCGGTCCCATTGATGGAAGACGGCGGGTCCATCGTCACGATGACCTATTTTGCGTCGGAGAAAGTCGTGCCGCGCTACAACGTGATGGCGGTGGCCAAGGCGGGACTCGAATGTTCGGTGCGCTATCTTGCCTATGAACTCGGAAAGAAAAAGATTCGGGTGAACGCCATTTCTGCCGGTCCCATCAAGACTCTGGCGGCGCGCGGCATCGCCGGCTTCAGCGAGATGCTTAAGGGCCACGAGGAACGCGCCCCGTTGGGCCGCCGCGTGGAAGTCGAAGAAGTCGGAAACACCGGAGTCTTTCTGGCCTCGGACGCCAGCAGCGGAATTACGGGCGAGGTGATTTACGTGGACTGCGGTTATAACATCATGGGGTTTTGAATCCAGCTCTCAGTTCTCGGTTCTCGGTTCTCAGTCCTGATCGATGGGATAATGGAAGGGATGCGACACAAGCGGCTGATCTTCGTCCTCTTTTCCGCCGCGATCCTGTTCTCGATGGTGCGGGAATGGAGCGCTCCGGTCGTATGCGCGCGGTCACCTCTCGCGCCTTACTTTCCCGCCCAAAGCAAGCATTAGCTGCTGATTTTGATTCGCCGCACGCTGTCGCTTTCGCGCTCCAGCACAATCTCCACATCCCGCTCGCGCGCCAGCCGCGGAAACTTCTCTCCCCACTCGATCAGCAGAATGCTGTTGTCGGAACGCAGGTCATCCAGGCCGAGCGTCTCCAATTCGCGCGGCGTGTCGATGCGGTAGAGATCGATGTGGTAGAGATTCGCTCGTGGCCCGCGATATTCGTGCACCAGCGTGAAGGTGGGACTGGTGACGTCTTCCTCGGCAGCCGCTTCAAAAGCCGCCGCGATTCCCTTGACCAGCGTGGTCTTGCCTGCACCGAGATCGCCGCGCAATAGCACTAACTTCGGAGGCGTGAGCAATGGTGCCAGCGTATGCCCGAAGGCGATTGTTTCTTCCGCGGAATGCGTGGTGATTTCCCGCTGTACGTCTTTCGCCTTGGTCTGGCCGTCCACACGTTCAGTATAGCGACAGCCCTTCCCTTGCGGCCCTTAAACACCCGGGCGGCGCGCGCACTCAGTGCGTGGAAAATGCGCTCGACTTCAGCCCCAGCGAGCCGCGATCGACGACGTGATCGAGCGAGGTGCGAAGGCGGCGATGGTCGTCATCCTCGAGCGCGACGAAGCGGAACGGCTGTAGTACGCCGCCAGGCATTTGACGCATGGGACTGAGAACTTCGGCCATGCCATGGACGGGCCCTGACTGTGTCTGAAAGGCAACTTCGACAAAGTCGCCTTGTCCCAGGGAATGGGACATCTGCAGCAAGCCACCAGTCACGGAAATGGTTTGGAGCTTAGCTTTTGTGCGCCGGCCGTCTTCGAGACGAATCGCAGCTAGGACGGAATCGCCGAGCTGGACCCGGGCCGCGCGCCGCGAAGGGTGCGGTTGGGGGAAGTGGGTCATACCTAATGACTATGGCACTAGCCCGTATCGAGTAATAGATTACCGAAGCCCCTCGTCCGGATTCCGCTCTGGGAGCGGCAAGTGGCCGCAGCGATGCCTCGCTCTGTAAAGCAGTTAGCGGACGTTAACTAGTTGATTAATGTCCCAGAGGGCGGGGGCGGACGTTAGGATCAGCGATTTTCAGTTCTCCGCGGACTTGCCGATTTACTATGTCTAACTGAATTCCCGGAGGAGTGTGATGATCCGAAGTGCGTCTTTCGTTTTGTTCTGCGTGTCGGTCGCCCAGCTTGCGTTCTCGGCCTCGCCTGCACAAGCGCCGCTCCGCGTCGGCATTGTCGGACTGGTGCACGGACATGTGCACGGATTTCTCGCCCAATCGCGCCACAGTTCTGAGATTGAGATCGTGGGAGTCGCCGAACCGGATGCGCGTCTGCTTTCACAAGCAGGGGCAAGATATGGCTTTGACCGAACCACGCTGTTTGCTGATCTGGAAGACATGCTGCAGAAAGTTCGCCCCCAGGCCGTTCTCGTCTACACCAACACTTACGATCACCGGCGTGTCGTGGAGATCTGCGCCCGACATGGCGTTCCCGTCATGATGGAGAAACCGCTTGCGGTCAGTCTTGAAGACGCGCTGGCCATCGAGAAGGCCGCGCACACGGGCAAGATTCAGGTGCTGGTCAACTACGAGACGTCGTGGTATCGCAGTAATCACGCAGCCTACGACCTGGTGCATGACGGAGCGCTCGGGGACGTCCGCAAGGTGGTGGTTCACGACGGCCACAACGGTCCAAAAGAAATTGGGGTCGAGCCGGAATTCCTCGCATGGCTCACCGACCCCAAACTGAATGGCGGCGGAGCCCTGTTCGACTTCGGATGTTACGGCGCCGACCTGATGACCTGGCTGATGAACGGCCAACGCCCGCAAACTGTCACCGCGGTTACCCAGCAACTCAAGCCCGAAATTTATTCGCGAGTGGATGACGAAGCCACGATCATCCTGACGTATCCCAAAGCGCAAGCCATCGTGCAGGCTTCATGGAACTGGCCTTTCGATCGCAAAGACATGGAAGTATACGGTCAGACGGGATATGTGATCACAGTGAAGAGAGATGACATTCGCGTCCGTCGCAGCGGAAATGACAGCCGCGAAGAGCAACTCGCCGCCAAGGCCGTGCCTGCGCCGTATGACAATTCCTTGTCGTACCTGCGGGCGGTGATTCTCGACGGAGCCAAGCCGGATGGACTGTCATCCCTGGAGACGAATGTGACGGTGACGGAGATCCTCGACGCAGCGCGGCGTTCGGCGGCCTCGGGGAAAACAATCCTGCTGCCGGCTTCGAGGTAAAAAGAATGGGAAGGGCACGGCTTCAGAGGTTGCAGAAAGACTCCTCCGCGCGCTTGATGCTACCCTCGGCGGCTAAACAGGCTGCTGAAAAACTCTGTTTGATGACCGAATGTCTGGCGGCTGAAGCCGTTGCTGATTTTGCGATACTTACGGCGCGGCTGGAAGCCGCGCCCTTTCAAAACAACGCAAAAGCGGACTTTTTCCGCAACCTCTTTAGCCGCTGCGGGAGCTTTACCCTCCCCAAGACACGAATTTCTCACGCACGGTTCGTTGCGCGCGCCGGAAGGCCTCTGGCAAGCCTCGCAACAGATCGGTCGCAACCATGGAATGCTCGCCCACACTCTCGAGCATGACGTCGCCGGCGAGTCCGTGCAGGTGAACCGCGGCAACAACAGCCAGCAGCCCATCGTTCGGGTTTTGCGCGATCATTCCCGCAACCATGCCAGTGAGAATGTCGCCCGTGCCGCCGGTGGACATTCCGGGATTGCCCGTCGTGTTGACCCAGGCTTCGCCATTTGGCTGAACCACGAGCGTTCGGTGCCCTTTGAGCACGACGATCAGTTCATGCTCGCGCGCGAACTTGCGCGCGAGGCCCAGCCGACCTTTCTGGACGTCGGCGATGGAACCGCCGACAAGACGCGCCATTTCGCCCGGGTGGGGAGTGATCACCAGTAGACGGTTCTTCCCGCTCAATTCACTGCCTTTCAAGTCTTGCGTCTGACCGTCGAAAGCGTTCAGCCCGTCAGCGTCGAGGACGATGGGAACATCACTCTTGCTCACCAGAGTTCGTACCAGCTCAGAGGTCTCGGGAAATCGCGATATGCCCGGTCCGATCGCCAGCACGCTCTTTCCTTTGATCAGCGTATCGATCCGCTCGATCGCCTTCTCTGCAATCGTGCCTTCTGCACTTTCTTCCAGCGGCTCGGTCATCAGCTCAGGATGAAATCCGGCAACTGTGGGCAGCACTGACCGTGCCGTCGCAACAGTAGCGAGCCCCGCTCCGGCTCGCAGCGCGGACATCCCCGCCATCGCAACGGAGCCCGCTTTGCCTCTCGATCCTCCGACCACCAGCACGTGCCCATAGTTGCCTTTGTTCGATTCCGCCGCACGTGGCCCGATCAACGACGCGAAATCGCGGGCAGTGATCACGTTGAGTTGCAGGGACGAAATAATCGCCTCTTGTGGTGAACCAATTTCCGCCACGTCAGTCGGCCCAGCGGTGAGCGAGCCGAAAACATGCGCCGGACGCGGCGCTGTGAACGTGATGATCGAATCTGCCCTCGCAATCGTTCCCTTCTGCGGGCCCATTGCATCGGCATCAGCACCGGAAGGAATGTCGACGGCAACTACCGGGACCTGACTCGCATTCAGAAACGCAATGGCGTCGGCATAGAGGCCACTGACGGGCGGCTTAAAGCCGGTCCCGAGAATCGCGTCGAGATATAAATCTGCCGACAGAGCGAGCCGTATCTGGTCGCCGTTCAAATCTTCGCTGGAGTGGACCACGATGGGCGCCATAGGCAACTTGTCAAACATCACCGCCGCGTCCCCTCGCAGGTCCACGCGATCGGCCAGCAGAATGACCTGAACCGTCTTTCCCTGCTGATGCAATCGCCGGGCTGCCACGAATCCGTCGCCGCCATTGTTGCCCTTGCCGCAGAAAACCACAATCCGCTGCGCCGAACCGTGATGCGCAAGGACGTGCTCTGCCACGGCAGATCCGGCGTTTTCCATTAGCGTTAGAGTTGGCACGCCGAAACGCTCGCTGGTGGCGCGGTCGAT
>PLEA01000450.1 GCA_003136335.1 Acidobacteriaceae bacterium
TAGAGCGACGGTCTCATAATCCGTAGGTCGTAGGTTCGAGTCCTACCGCCGCCACCAGTTCTCTAACCGCCTTTGCTGTGGGTAGGCCTTCGAATTTTCTCTTTCCGCTTGAAAACTAAGGTTTCACTATTACCACGTTTAGCCCGATGATGCCGTCGTGCTTCGATGATATCTTTGTGGTGAATTGTAACCTTGAACCGCGCGGCCACACTCTATGGACGTTCTAAAAAATCTCTTTGAGCAGCATTTCCACACGCCGGCGGAGCGGGTGCAGCCGTTGCAGGGGCAACTGGGCGGTTCGGGCCGTAAGATCATCCGACTGGTGGGCGAAAAGATCAGCGCCATCGGCATTCTGTACGACGTGCGCGAAGAGAACGCCGCCTTCCTCGAATTCTCGCGGCACTTTCGCAAGCACAGTCTGCCCGTGCCGGAGATCTATGCCGAAGATTTGGATCACGGGGCTTATCTCGAAGAGGATTTGGGGGACACGTCGCTGTTCGTGTTTCTTTCGCAGCATCGCACGGGCGAGCAGATCGAGCCTTCGGCGGTCGACGCCTACCGGAAAGTCATCGCGACTTTGCCGAGATTTCAGATCGAGGCGGGCCGCGACTTGAATTACAAAGTGTGTTATCCGCGCGGGAGTTTCGATCGCCAGTCCATCTCCTGGGATTTGAATTATTTCAAATATTACTTTTTGCGGCTGGCTGGCATTCCCTTCAGTGAGCAGGCGTTGGAAGACGATTTCAGAAGTCTGACGAAGTTCCTGTTAAGCGCGGGACGCGACTACTTTCTCTATCGGGATTTCCAGTCGCGCAATATCATGCTGCGCGATGGGCGGCCATTTTTTCTCGATTATCAGGGCGGGCGCAAGGGGGCGCTGCAGTATGACGTTGCCTCTCTTCTTTACGATGCCAAGGCCGATCTGCCGCCTGAGTTGCGACAAACATTGCTGGATCATTATCTCGATACGCTGGCCGGATTCGTCGATTTGAAGCGCGACAAATTCATGCATCACTATTACGCCTACGTGTATATCCGCATCATGCAGGCGCTGGGGGCCTATGGGTTTCGCGGATTCTATGAGCGCAAGGTGCATTTTCTGCAGAGCGTACCTTATGCGCTGAAAAACCTGCGGTGGTTGCTGCACAATGTTACCCTGCCAATCGCTCTTCCGACGCTTACGGTCGCCTTCCACAGCATGCTTGCTTCGGAGAAATTGCAGGGACTGGCTTCGGATGCGGATAATCTGGTGGTGCGGATTTTCAGTTTTTCGTTTCATCGCGGTCTGCCGAAAGATGAGAGCGGGAATGGCGGGGGATTTATTTTCGATGGACGCAGCCTGCCGAATCCCGGACGCGAGGAGCGCTTCAAGCAGATTACCGGCAGGGACGCGCCGGTGATTGAGTATCTCAACCAGCAGGAGAGTGTGCATCAATTTCTGGCCAGCGTGATGTCTCTGGTGGATGCCAGTGTGAACAATTATCAGCGCCGGGGATTTAAGCACCTAATGGTGTCGTTTGGGTGCACGGGGGGGCAGCATCGCTCGGTGTACTTAGCGGAGCAAGTCGCGAAGCGGCTGCAGGGACGGAACGGCATGGAGGTTGTTCTGCGCCATCGCGAGTTGGAAAAGCTCCGACCGGATGCCGAAGAGGACAAGACCGAGCCGGAGCGGGCCAAGCCTGGTCGAGCCAAGACGGAGCGGGCCGGGCAATGAAGGCGATGATTCTGGCTGCCGGTCTGGGCACGCGTCTTCGTCCGCTCACCGATGAGCGCCCTAAAGCTCTTGTGGAGGTGACGGGCCGCACGCTGTTGGAGATTACACTCCGCCGTTTACGCCGGTTTGGGGTTCGGGAAGTCATCGTCAACGTACATCATTTTGCCGACATGATGGTTGATTATCTGAAGAAGAATGACAACTTCGGCATGCGGATTGAAATCTCGCGCGAAGAGGTTTTGCTCGATACAGGCGGCGGCCTCAAGAAAGCCGCGTTGTTCTTCCTCGAAGATTCCGGCGACTCGGACGAGCCGTTTATTCTCCACAACGTTGACGTGATCAGCACAATCGACATCGACCGGATGGTGCAATTTCATCGGCAGAATCGAGCGCTCGCGACGCTGGCGGTGCAGCAGCGCGATTCTTCGCGATACCTGCTGTTTGACGCGCTGAATCAACTCTGTGGGCGGCGAAACGGACGCGATCAGGCTGCTGAGATCGTCCGATCTTCGGGACAGATGCAGGCGCTGGCATTTTCTGGCGTGCATGTGATCTCTCCGCGCTTTCTGAAGATGATTGAGGAAAACGGCATTTTCTCAATTATTACTTCGTATCTGCGGCTGGCTGGACACGGGGAAAAGATCCTTGCGTTTCGTGCGGACGAATTTTATTGGCGCGATCTCGGCCGGCCTGAAAACGTGGCGCAAGCTGCGAACGATGTGAAGCAACAAGTTCTTCGAATCTAACTTGTTTGCGTGGGAGTGTCATAGGCCTCTTGCGCTCCTAGAAGCCTCGCTCATTTACCCTTCGCCCACCCACGGCCCCCGCCGTGCGCTGCATTCTTTCGCCGCTCTCCGGCTTGTCCTGACTTTCCGCTTGCAGCAAGTCTCTGGCTTCGGTACCATCGGTGCATCCTTGAAACAACCATGAATAACCGCTATCTACACCGAATCAGTGTCGTAGTTTGCGGGGTACGAGTTTTTGTACCCTTGCCGGTGTGGAGGGAACCCGTGAGCTGAGTAGCACGAAATTCTGAAGGCTCCCGAATCCCGCCCCGCCAGAAACGCTGGCTCGGTGGGTTTTGCTTTTTTGGCAGGCTGCTAAGAAACTCTGTGTGAGACCGAATGCAACCTTTGCGGCTGAAGCCGCTGCTGATTTTGCGGTACTTACGGCGCGGCTGGAAGCCGCGCCCTTTCAAATCTAAGCCATGCCGAGTTTTTCTAACCTCTTAGAAGTTAAAGGAAGAGTTGGCGCAGCACAAGAAGGACAAGACATCCATGACTGACAAGAGCATGACTGATAAGGACAAAACCTTAACAAATATGAGCGGCGCAAGCATCCTGTGGGAGTGCCTGGAGCGCGAGGGAGTGACCAGCGTATTCGGTTATCCCGGCGGGGCTATTCTGCCCGCGTATGACGCGCTGAAGGGCAGCAAGATTCATCACATTCTGGTTCGCCATGAGCAGGGAGCGACCCACATGGCGGATGGCTATGCGCGCGCCAGTGGGCAGGTGGGCGTTGCCGTCGCAACTTCCGGACCGGGCGCTACAAACATGGTCACGGGCATTGCCACGGCCATGCTCGATTCGTCGCCGATTGTGTGCATCACCGGGCAGGTGGGCAGCAAGCTGATCGGGTCCGACGCATTTCAGGAAACCGACATCACGGGCGTTACGCTTCCCATCACCAAGCACAATTATCTGGTGACCCATGCGAGCGAAGTGGCGCGGACGATTCGGGAAGCATTTTATGTGGCGCGCTCGGGGCGGCCCGGGCCGGTGCTGGTCGATATCACCAAAGACGCGCAGCAGACGACCTGCGAATTTGACTGGGAAGCGGCCAAGCCGCAGTTGCCGGGGTATCGTCCCGATCTGTCGCCCGAGCCGAAAGAATATGAGCAGGCGCTGGAGTTAATTCACAACTCCAAGCGGCCAGTGATTCTCGCGGGCCACGGGATCATTATTTCCGGAGCTATGAATGAAGTCCGCGAATTTGCGGAGCGCGCGGGCATTCCCGTTGCGCTTACGTTGCTGGGACTGGGCGCGTTTCCCGCGTCGCATCCGCTCAATCTCGGGATGATGGGCATGCACGGCGAGGCTTGGGTGAATCACACCATTCAGGAAGCCGACCTGCTGCTGGCTTTTGGGATGCGNNATCGAGATCGATCCGGCGGAGATCAACAAGAATGTCAAAGTGGATGTTCCTCTGGTCGGAGACTTGCGGGAGGTGCTGCATGAATTGATGCCGAAGGTCGAATCCATTGATCGCAGCGAGTGGCTCGACTCCATCGACAAACTGAAAGGCGATGCTGCCGTCCGCGACATCCAAAACCTGCCCGACAGCGGTCATCTTTATGCGGCCCACGTGATTAACGATCTTTGGCGCGAGACTCGCGACGGCGATACGGTGGTGGTGACCGACGTGGGCCAGCACCAGATGTGGGAGGCGCAATACTTCCGCCACGACACCGTGCGCACACTCATCACCTCCGGCGGCCTCGGCACCATGGGCTACGCGCTGCCTGCCGCCATCGGCGCC
>PLEA01000197.1:0-15297 GCA_003136335.1 Acidobacteriaceae bacterium
ACGGACGCATTCGTCCGTCCAGCGGTCCGGAAGTACCGGGCCGCAGCGTTTTGGACTGGAGTCAGCGCTCGCGGTGGAAGAGCGGCGCGGGTTAGAGCACCGTGGAAGAGCGGCGCTTCAGCGCCGCGTAAAGCAACAAAAAAAACCGAGCTTTAGCCCTCGAGGGCATACCATCTCCGCCGAGCAGCGACCCGTCCATCGACTCTACCCAACAAACCGCATCCTCGGAGGGGCTCTCAGCCGAGAAAGGCAGCTGAGAGCCGAAATCCGTCTACCTCAGTACTAATCGCAAGGAACATCCACCTGCAGGATTTCCCCCGCTCCCGGAGGCGCGCCGAACCCAAGATTCGAAACATAAAGTTTCCCATCTGGCCCAAACGTCATGGCCGAAGGAAAACTTAGACCCGTCGCAATCGTCGTCGGTCCAGACGAACAATAGTGCCCGCTCCAAACTGCGCGGGACTGGGAAAGCCTGGCATGGTCATGGATTCGAGAATGTAGAGCCTGCCATGTTCATCATAGGCGACGCCTTGCACGTCGGTGAACCCGCCCGCAATGCTGTGGTAATCACCATCCGGCTTCAACTTGTAAATGTCCTCAGTTCCCGGAACGATGGGAAATGTCCCCAGAGTCCCGAAGACGAAGCTACCGTGGTGGGACACGATAGACGTTGGGCCAATCCACGCCGGGTGCTCAATTGAGATGTCAACCACACGCTCAATTCTTCCGTTCTCGGGATTGATCCGGTCGATCTCCTGATGATTCGGTTCGGCCGCATACAGGCGTCCCTCGTGGGCCACCATGCTGTACCAAGTTCCGTCGGGTTCAAAGTCTTCCAGATCGGGATTAGCCACCGGATTCGCCTTCTGAAACACGCTCAGGTCGGCGACGACATCCCAGTGTCAGTCTTTGCGGATGCGGAGCACAGCATTGTCGGTACCTGCCAGTCCGTGCGAACAACCTGCTCCGGCCAGCAGGGCGTAGAGCGTATCTCCAATGAATTCGACATCCGACACTCCGCTCACCAGGTTCCCCTGGTCGGGGCTGGTCTGGCTGGAAGGCAGATTTTCGGCAACGGTGCTGCGGACTCCGTGGCGGTTGAACTTCGAGATCCGCGCCGTGAAACCGCCGCTGTAAGGTCCCACAGGGGCCGGCACTTGCTCGCACTCACCTACCGTCGAAAGCGAGCCGCCGGTGCCGCCCTCCGCCACATAAAGATCTCCGTCCGGACCGAACTTCAGTCCGCGCGGGTTGTTCAACCCGGTCGCGAAAACGGACACATTCTTCGACTGCGCCCACAATCCCTGCACGAGGAAGAATCCGATCCCCAGCAAGGCACAGAATTTTCCCAGACGCCAATTTCTGTTCATAATATTTTCCTTCCCAAAGGGCGAACCCGTTTGATTGCGCCGCACCGATCTGTCGACCCCCTCAGCGCAAATCCAAGAATTCTCTTACGCCTCTTCGGCAGGTCGGTGAGCAGCCGGACTATCCCCGACATTGCCTCTTGCCCGCAATGCACGCCACCTCGCCAGTAGCTCATTTAGAGGTCGCCAGGCAGACGCTTCTTGGCATGAGGTTTAGGGCAGCGTTTGCCTGTCTACAGCAGAAACTCCGACTGACTTTTGGCGCACTCTGGTAGCATGTTCCTCACCTGGGCGACGCCGCTCGCATTCCCTGGGCTCGGTGGAAAGAGATGGGGCAGGAACTTCCAGTCGCACATCTAATCCGTTTTGGCCCCTACACCGCCGATCTCCGTTCCGGAGAGCTCTACAAGTCCGGCATAAAGCTGAAGCTGCGCGATCAGTCGTTCCAGGTGCTGGTCATGCTTCTGGAACATCCGGCAGAAGTCGTGTCCCGCGAGCAACTCCGCCAGAAGCTGTGGCCCAGCGAGACTTTTGTAGATTTTGACCACGGGCTGAACGCGGCCGTCGAAAGACTCCGCCGCTGCCTCAGCGATTCAGCCTCGACTCCCGCATTCATTGAAACTCTACCCCGCCGCGGCTATCGCTTCATCGGCCGGCTCGAGCCAGAGCCTCTCCCGCAGATCCCGAAAGATGCCGAAAAAGAGATCCCGCTGGAAGTCCCGGCGCAGACCACCAAACCAGCTCCAAGGCACGCTCGGCGCACCATCTTTCTAATTTCGGCATTCTCATTCGCAACCATCCTTCTTTTCTTTGTCCTTTTCTTTCTCGGCGTGCACTGGAGGCGCTCCCGCAGTTCGAGCATGCAACCCGCGCATCAGACCATGCTGGCTGTCTTGCCGTTCGAAAACCTCAGCGGAGATCCCAACGAAGACTATTTCAGCGACGGACTCACCGAAGAACTCATCACTCAACTCGGAGCATTGAGCCCGAACCAGTTGGCTGTGATCGCACGGACGACCTCCATGGCCTACAAGCGAACTCCCAAAAGCGTGCGGCAGATTGCAAGCGAACTGGGCGTTGACTACCTACTGGAGAGCAGCGTTCGGCGTGATGGGGACCAGATGCGCATTAGCGTGCAACTCATCCGTACAGGGGACCAGGTGCATGTATGGGCGCACAGCTATGATCGCCAAATTAGCCACTCCATTGCTTTGCAGGAAGAGGTGGCGAAGGCGGTAGCTGAGCAGATCAAGATAAAACTCGGTCCGGCTCACAATGGCCCATCCAGCCCGCGTGCTCTTGATCCGCAAGCGAACGAGGCCTATCTGCGGGGGCGGTATTTCGGGAACCAATTTACGGTAGTGGGCTACCGGAAGGCGATTAGCTATTTTCAGCAAGCCATCGATCGCGACCCCAGTTTCGCGGAAGCCTACTCGGGACTGGCGGACTCCTATTATTTCCTCGTCGTTACGGATGCGATGTCACCACAAGACGGCGAATCCAAGGCGCTGGACTCTGCCGGCAAAGCAGTAACTCTCGGCGAAGGTCTGGCTGAGTCACATAATGCGCTGGGTAGTGTAATGCTCGGCTTATTGAACTGGTCGCAGGCAGAGGCTGAGTTCAAGCGAGCCGGAGAGTTAAATCCCAGCTACTCTACCGAGCACCGCATCTACGCCGCGCTCCTCGCAACCCTGGGCCGGCATGACGAAGCTTGGGAAGAGATTCGCCAGGCGATGCGCACTGACCCGCTTTCCCTGCCCAACAATTCCGAAGTGGTGCGCACGCTTTACTATGCCCGTGATTACGATCGCGCCATCGAGCAAGCCCATAAAGCCCTGCAACTCGATCCCGAATACTATCGGATACACTTCTGGCTGGCGCGCGTCTATGCTCAAAAAGGAATGCACTCCGAAGCCGTCGCCGAAGCCGAAAAAGTTTGGCAAGCCATGCCCGACAGCAGCCTTGGTTTGACCGAGCTTGCTTACAGCCTGGCGGCTGCGGGCCGCCAGGCCGAAGCCCAAACAAATCTGCAGCGCCTGCAGGAAAAATCCAAACATGCTTTCGTTCCCGCCTACAACTTCGCCATCATCCACATCGCTCTCCACCAGAAAGACCAGGCCCTGCAAGATTTGGAAAGAGCCTACGACGAAAAAGACTGGGCCTTGATGGTCCTGGCCGTCGAACCCCGCCTGGATCCCCTGCGCTCCGATCCACGCTTTCAAGACCTGCTGCGCAAGGTGGGCCTGTCCCCCGCAAAGCAAACTCCCAAACCGCTCAGGTAGGGACATCCGCCCCGGCTGTCCTTACATGCGAGATCTCCATACAGGCGTGTCTCCCATGTCTCGCAAAGGAGGCGAGACATGGGGCACCCCGGCTGGACATGGGGCGCCCGCTCTCTACGGCTGTCCTTACATAAGCGCAGATGCAGCTCGGATATAATTGGTCTGGTAGCGAAGTAACGTCCAAGGAGTTCGCATGGCGATTCAGAAGACCGACAAGATCTGGCACAACGGCAAGCTCATTAACTGGGACGACGCGACCATCCATGTGATGTCGCACGTCATCCACTACGGCTCTTCGGTCTTCGAAGGCATTCGCTGCTACGAGCTGCCCACCGGGCCTGCGATCTTCCGGGCCGACGAACATATGCAGCGGCTGCTGAATTCCGCCAAGGTCTATCGCATTGACGTGAACTTCACTCGCGACCAGCTGGTCACGGCCATGGTCGACACCGTCGCCCACAACGGCGCGTGGCCCTGCTACATTCGCCCGATTGTGCTGCGCGGATATGGCGAGGCGGGCGTGAATCCGTTCAACTCGCCGACCGAGGTCTACATCATCAATTATCCGTGGGGGAAATATCTGGGCGGCGAAGTGGAAGGCTGCGACGTGTGCGTCTCGTCGTGGACGCGGCTGGCGCCCAACACCCTGCCTGCCATGGCCAAGGCCGGCGCCAACTACATGAACTCGCAGCTCATCAAGATGGAAGCCATCGTCAACGGCTACGTGGAAGGCATCGCGCTCGATGTCAGCGGATTCGTCAGCGAGGGCTCGGGCGAGAACCTGTTCCTGGTGCATAACGACAAGCTGATCACCGCGCCGCTGGGCAATTCGGTGCTGCCTGGAATCACGCGCGACTCCGTGCTGCAGATCGCGCGCGACCTGAGCATCCCCATCGTCGAGCAGATGATTCCGCGGGAAATGCTTTATATCGCCGATGAGGCGTTCTTTACGGGAACGGCAGCGGAGGTCACCGCGATCCGCTCCGTCGACAAAATCAAGGTGGGCAAAGGCGTAGTCGGGCCGATCACCAAGGCGCTGCAGAAAGAATTTTACGCGATCGTGCGCGGCGAGAAGAGCGACCGGCACGGCTGGCTCACGCCTGTCCCAGTCGGAAGCAAGGTCCGCAGCAAGCAGCCGGTCGGCGTATAATTCAGGCTTGTTCGAAATTCGAGAGGGCGCGCCACGCGCCCTCTTCCGTCCCCCAGCAATCAACGAAGTACCCTCACCGAAGGAGGAACTCATGTCCCAGCAACCAGCTCTCACTCCTGAATTTGCCCTCGGCTTGCGAGCGCTCATGCTCGATGGCTTCAAACGTGAATCGGTAATCACCAGGAAAGTGATCGCCGCGGTTCCCGACGCAAAATCCAGCTACCGGCCCGATCCCGACGCGCGCACCGCGCAGGAATTAGCCTGGCACCTGGCCAACTCCGACGTGCATTTTCTAAATAGCATCGCCAACCTTAAGTTCGACATGACGGGCGGCCCATCCGACAAACCCAAGAATATTGCCGAAGTGGTCGACTTTTACGACGAGAATCTGCAGCGCGGCATCGCCCGAGTTGAGGCCCTGTCGGCCGAGCAGTTGCTTACGCCCATCCCTTTCGCCGGCATCTTCAACATGCCCGCGGTTTTGTATCTGGGATTCCTCAACAACCACAGCATCCATCATCGCGGCGAACTGGCGACCTACCTGCGGCCCATGGGCTCGAAGGTGCCGTCGATCTACGGCGGCAGCTTCGATGAGCCTTTCCGCATGCCGGAAGCCGTCGAGAGCGCGGCATAGGGTTTCGTTATGTCTCAGCAGGAAGCCGCCCACCCGGGCGGCTTTCTCATTCGGGTGGTAATTATTTTCTGCGGCTGTCGAGGCTCCATGGTCCAGAGCCGAACTGCGAGATAAGGAGCGCACCGCCCAGCATGGCCACGTTCTTCATGAACATGATCATCTGGAGCTGGCGCATCATGGGGTCGGGGACCGTCCAGAAGCTGTGCATCATGGGAGTGACCCCGACCAAGAAGAGCGCGATGAGCCAGGCGCCGATCCGGGCGCGATAGCCGAGCAGGATCGAAAGTCCGCCGACGATGGCGAGCAGGCCAGAGAACGGAACGGCGATCGAAGCGAGCGGCACACCCTGCGACGCGGCATAGGCAATCGTCTGGCTGGAGAAGTGGTTCGGACCTGCCGTCAGAAAAATCAGCGCGAAGAACAGGCGGCCGAGCAGGACCACCGGTCCCGCGACGGCGGGAGCATGGGTTAGGGAGTGGGTGCTAGCAGCAGTTGCCATAGAGTTCTCCTTCACGAGAGTTGCAACAAACTAGTTTTTCTTAAATCAACATGGACTGACAACCCGCAGCGGCTGAAAGCCGCTATTCATTTTGAACGACTTGCGGCGCGGCTACAAGCCGCGCCCTTTCAAAACAACGCAAAAGCGGACTTTTTCCGCAACCTCTAAAGCCGCGGCGATGCGACGCGCGAACGGCACGGATGAAGCCGTGCCCTTCCCCGCCGTGTCTCTCCGGGAGCCGTCAACTGCCCTCGTCTGTCTCGGGAACGGCACGTCGTCATTGTCCAGCGGACCTCGTGCCTTCAGCCGCCAGTTGCTGGATCTGGGCGATGGCGGCTGCTTTGGCGATCTCGGCCTGGGCGCCGGGCTTCTGATTTTCCGCGTGGATGAAGGTTACGTCGGCCAGGCCGATGAAACCCAGAATATGGCGCAGATAAGGCTCCTGATAGTCGAAGCGTTCCGTGGGAGTTCCGGGACGGAAGGCGCCGCCGCGGGAGGTTACGACGTAGACTTTCTTGCCGGTCAGAATTCCTTGCGGGCCAGCCTCGGCGAACAGAACTGTTTTCCCGACGCGGACGACCTGATCGATCCACGACTTCAGGGGGGCGGAGATGGCGAAGTTGTACATGGGAGCGCCGATCACGATCGTGTCCGCCTGGACCAATTCTTCGATCATTGCGTCGGAGAGTCGGAGCACCTGTTTCTGCTCGGCGGTGAGGTTTGCGGGATTGGAGTAGATCGCCTGCACCCATTCATCGGTGACAGGGGGAAGAGCGGTGGTGGCCAAATCGCGTTCCATCACGGTTCCGTCCGGATGTTCGAGTTGCCAAGCTTCCACGAAGCGGGCGGTCAGCTGTCGTGAAACGGAGCTGCGGCGCGCGCTGGAATCGATGCGAAGTAATTTCATGAGACCCTCCCATTTCAGTTCAGTTAGATGGTCAGAATCCCGGAAGGTTACAATAAATAACTATTGATACTTTACAAAGCAGTAACTTTAAAGTACCTTAGTTATGAGACAACACTTGTGAGACGCTCTGACCAAACTCCATCTCCATGCGCGATCGGCGGGTTGCTGGAACTGCTGACCCGGCCGTGGACGCTACACATCTTGTGGTCATTGAGCACGAACGGGCCTATGCGCTTTGGCGTGCTGCGGAAGAATGTGGCCGGGATTTCCTCGCGCGTCCTGACGGAGCGGCTGCGCATGCTGGAAGACAAGGGATTCGTATTCCGCCACTACGCGCCCACGATTCCGCCGGCTGTGACTTATGGCATTACCGACCGCATGAAAGATATTGAGAAGGTGCTGGCACAACTGGAGGGGTTGGCGCGGAAGTGGCAAGGCGAGGGGGCGCACGGCCGAGCCAAGGGCATGGTTGCGCGGGCGGACGTGCGACCACTGCGCACGCTTAAGGCGATTTTCACAAACCCTGGACCAACTTCTCCCAGCTAAACCGGTTTTAGAATCAGCCCTGGTGCTCTCTAACAGGCTGAAAAACTCTGTTGTGATCAAATGCTACCTCGGCGGCTAAAAGCCGCTGCTGATTTTGCGGCAATTACGGCGCGGCTGGATGCCGCGCCCTTTCAAAACTGGGCCACAGGCCGAGTTTTTCAGCAGCATGCTAATCTTGGCCATGTGTGCTCGCTAACTGAAGGGGTGTCAGGGAGGACGCATGGACGCATTTGCACAGGATCTGCGGCTTGCATTTCGCCAGTTGCGCAAGGCACCTGGGGTCAGCCTGATTGTCGTGCTCACTCTCGCTCTCGGCATTGGCGCCACTACCGCCATGTTCTCGCTGGTGGAAGGCATCCTCCTGCGGCCGCTTCCGTTCCGCGATCCTGATCGTCTCGTTCTGGTGGGGGATCATTTGGGAAACAGTCCGAATACTCCCGTGACTGCGCGTGAGATTGACATCTATTCGAAGGCAACGAGCGCGTTTTCTTCTCTGGGTGGCTACATCGGCGCCAATTATGAACTTTCCGGCGACGCAATTCCCGAAGAAATAGACGGCGCTCGATTTACGGCGGGCGTGTTCCGAACCCTTGCAGTTCAACCCTTCCTGGGCCGCGTCTTTTCGCAGCAGGAGGAGGACGCACATCAGCCGCTCGCCGTCATCAGTTATGCGCTGTGGATGAATCGATATCACCGCGACCCTCATGTCCTGGGAAAGTCGATCGTTCTTGATCGCAAGGCGTATTCGATTATTGGCGTGATGCCGCGCGCTTTTGAATTTCCGCTGGCGGACGGGCAACTCGACCAGGCGCAGATCTGGGTGCCGATGAGCCTGACACCTGGTGAGCTGTCGGAGGAGCACGCGGGCTATTGGGGATACGACGTGGTCGGTCGGCTGAAGGATGGAGTCACCCTGGCGCAAGCAGCTCAAGATGCCGACCGCGTGGCCAAGCAGATCATGCGCGATTCTCCCGCCCGCATGGCTGCGATTCACATCCAGGGGGACGTCACTTCGCTGCGTGAATACGACGTCGCGGATGTGCGGCCGCTGCTGCGCACTTTGTTCCTTGCCGTCTCCATTGTGTTGGTGATTGCTTGCTTCAATGTCGCCGGTTTGCTGTTGGTCCGGGCGATCCGCCGGCGTCGCGAATATGCGGTTCGACTGGCTCTGGGTGCGCGATCCGGCGTCATCATCCGCGAATCTGTTTTCGAGGGATTGTTGCTGAGCTTTGCCGGTGGGGCGCTGGGCCTGGCATTTGCGGCGACTGCGATCCGAACTGCTTTGCATTTGCTGCCGGAGTCCATGCCGCGCGTCGACTCTGTCTCCATGGACGCGGCCGTCGGCAGCTTCGCCTTCTTGCTTGCCCTAGTGACGGGCGCACTCTGCAGCCTTGCGCCCGCCTTCGCGGCCTTGCGAACCAACCTTACGGAAAATCTGAAAGAGGGAGTGCGGACTGGCACGGGGGCGTCGAGCCATACCTGGCTGCGCTCAGCCCTGGTGGTGTCGGAGATTGCAATCGCGCTGGTGCTGCTCACCGTGGCTGGGGCCTTCCTGCGCAGTTTCCAGAAGATGCGGGCTGTCGACCCGGGCTTCCGTCCGGACAATGTTCTGGTCGCCGGCTATCAGCTTCCTATCAAACAATATTCCACGGATGCTTCTGCTGAGACCTTCAATCGTGAGGTTGTCGAACGGCTCGCCAGCAAGCCCGGAATCATCGCCGCCGGCATCACCACTATTCTTCCCGCATCCGGTTTTAACGGAGGGACTTCGTACACGATTGAAGGCGTGCCGGCAGAGAATTGGAAGCTGCAATTCGCGATGCTCTCGGTTACGTTTCGAGACTACTTCCGCGCCTTGGGCATCCCGCTGACCGACGGCCGCTATTTCACGATGGATGACCGCTCCAATGCACCGCTCGTGGTCATTGTGAATGAGTCCATGGCCGCGCATTCCTGGCCGGGTGAGCGGGCTATCGACAAACGCATCCATGTTGGCAACCCGGACAAGGGAATGCCGTGGGCAACGGTCGTGGGCGTCGTCGCCGACACGAAGCTCGGCTCGCGCGATGAGGAGAGTACGGATCAGTGGTACGCGCCTGCGGAACAGCCCGCCATTCTTTTTGGCCCGGGAACTTCGGGAGCTCTCGCCGACGCCGCCAGTGGATACATCACCGTTCGCACGGCGCTCGCTCCCGCACAGATGACTCAAACTTTGCGCGCGACGATTGCCGAAATCGATCCGCTGCTGGCCTTGCAGCAAGTGCAACCCATGGATGACGTGATTTCGAACGTGGAAGCGCCGGACGTTTTAATACTGACCTGATCACCGCCTTTGCGGCGGGCGCACTGCTGCTCGCCATTACCGGGATTTATGCGGTGGTGGCCTTCTCGGTCTCGCTGCGAACGCAGGAGATTGCGGTTCGCATGGCGCTCGGGGCCCAGCGCACGGGCATCGCCCGACTCGTGCTGATTTCGAGCGCGAGACTTGCGCTGCTGGGGTGCGGGATTGGCGTGCTCGCTTCGTTAGCCGTGTCACGCCTTGTCAGTTCCTTCCTCTTCGAGGTCAGCGCAACTGATCCAGTCATCTACCTAGCAGGTGTTCTGATCATGATGCTGATGGCGCTGCTGGCATCGGCGCTTCCGGCCATGCGTGCCGCTTCTGCGGACCCGATGAACGTCCTGCGGTCGATTTAGGAGCTCGTCTACTGCGAGTGTTCGGGAACGGACAGGGGATTTCGCTTTCGGACAGGTGGGTCGAGTGCTGGGGCTTGAGGCAATCCCCTAACCCAATTATTTTCAGCGCCGCTCGCGGTATAACGATTGGCAGCGAGAGTGTAAGCACGTGCCAGACGGTGAGGTGTCTCCCGAGTTTTTGATCTGGACGCGAGAAATGAGGTCGCGCTGAGACGTAGCAAGCCACGTCTCTACAGGGACGAAATATGATTCTTGCTGATCGAGGTGGAACATGCGAACTCTGATCGGGAATTTTCGCTACAGCTTGCGGATGTTGCGCAAGAATCCGGGGCTGACGGCGGCGGTGATCGCCACGCTGATGCTGGGCATTGGGGCTACAACCGCCATCTACACGGTCGTCTACGCTGTGTTGCTCGCGCCGTTGCCTTATCCCCATCCCGAACAGCTGGTGATGGTTTGGTCGAAGATCAACGGGAATCGAAATGTTATGTCGGCCGGCGATTTTATCGACTGGAAGGAGCAGAGTAATTCGTTCCAGCAACTGGCGGCGTGGACCGGAGGCGGTTTCAATCTATCGACGCGGGACCAACCCGAGCGGATACGGGGCAAGCGCTCCACGCCGGGTTGGTACAGTATGCAGGGAATCCCGTTTCTGATGGGACGCGATTTTCTTCCCGAGGAAGGAGTACCGGGCAAAGACCACGAAGTCATTTTGGCCTACAAATTGTGGAACCGATTGGGCGCGAATCGCGGGATTATTGGCGAACCGTTGCGCCTCAATGGCGAACCTTACACCGTGGTTGGAGTTTTATCGCCGGGTCTGGCGGATCGTTTAGGCGAGGAACTGGCCGTACCGCTGGCATTCCGGCCGGAACAGATCAATCATGATTACCACTGGCTTTTGACCATGGGCCGACTGAAGCCGGGTGTCACGCTGCAACAGGCGCAGGCAGACATGGATGCGGTAACGGCTCACGTTGCCACGGCCTATCCCAGTTCTAACAAAGGTTGGGGTGCTTCTGTCGAACTGCTGCAGAATGACTTTCTTCCTCCCGAGCGCATTCGAAACTTGTGGCTGCTTTTAGGTGGGGTGGGATTTGTGCTGGTGATTGCCTGCGTGAACATTGCGAATCTGCTGTTGGCCAAGGGAGCGACGAGGCTGAGGGAAATTGCGATTCGCAGTTCTGTGGGAGCAAATCGCAGACAGATTTTCGCTCAGTTTCTTAGCGAAAGCCTGGTTCTTGCTCTGATCGGCGGCGGACTGGGGGTCGCGCTTGGCGTGGGATTGCTGCGCGCCATTCTGAGCATTGTACCGGAGGGGATTTTGCCTTCGGAAGCGAACTTCCAACTGGACATTCATGTTCTTGTGGTGGCGCTGGCAGCGACCACATTTGCCGGCCTGCTGTTTGGCTGCGCGCCCGCGTGGTATGCCTCGCAGGTAGACCCGGGAGAATCGCTGAAAGAGGGTGGGCGCACAGGGACGGGCACGGGCAGTCACAAACTGCGGCGAGGGCTCATTACGGGTGAGTTCGCGCTGGCGTTATCGCTGTTGGCTGGGGCGGGGCTTGCCATTCACAGTTTTTGGAATCTCACGCGCGTCGATCTGGGGGTGCGCACTGATCATGTGCTGATCTTCGGGCTGGATCAGGCACAGGGGCGGTTCAAAAGTCCCGACCAGATGAATACTTACAATCAGCAGATGTTGAGCGTGCTGCGCTCCGTGCCGGGAGTGTCGGATAGCGCGACTGTGACCGGTAGTCCGCTGCGCGGACCGAGCGACGGTATGTCGTTCACGCTGGTCGGTGGTCCGACGTATGCAGATCCGTCGCAGCGGCCGGGCACAGGTTTCCAATCGGTTTCACCGGACTACTTCAAAACCTTCGGTATACGGGTAGTCATGGGGCGATCATTTACGGAGCAGGACACAAGCTCGAGTGTGCGGGTCGCGATGGTGAACGAGGAGTTTGCCAAACGTTACCTCAAGAGCCTGGATCCTCTGCAGCAGCGCGTGTCGATCGAGGAACTCATTCCCGGCGTTACGAAACTAGGCCCCGCCGTGGATTGGCAGATCGTTGGGGTTTTTCACAATGTCAGGTATGGGGATTTTCGCGAAGCAGATCCAGAAGTCGATGTGCCTTTCGCGCAGTCGTTATTTCCGGATGTGACGATTGGGGTTCGCACTGCCGAAGATCCGGCAGCCATGACCAAGACCGTTGCGGCGGCCGTGCATATGGTCGACCCGCAGATTGCCTTGGCGCGTCTCCGCACTCTCGATCAGGTGAAGGAGGAGTCGCTCGGCGAAGACAGGTACACGATGGTTTTGTTTGCCAGCTTCGCGGTGGTTGCCTTGCTGCTGGCGGCAGTTGGCATCTATGGGCTGATGGCGTTTGCCGTCGCTCAGCGAACGAACGAGATCGGGCTGCGGCTCGCGCTGGGCGCGAGCAGGCTGCATGTGATCTGGCTCATCCTGAAGGAGGCGTCGCTGCTGGCTGCGATCGGACTCGGGATTGGCCTGGCGGGTTCCGCGCTGGTGGGTCGCACCATGCGCACTACTTTGTATGGGGTTGGGGCGATGGATTTCTCCGTGATCGTCTCGGTTGGGATGATCTTATTTGTTACGGCCTTGATTGCTTCGTACTTGCCGGCGCGGAGAGCGGCGAGGATTGATCCCATGAAAGCGCTGCGAACGGATTAGGCACATTCGCCGTGCGCCGCCTTGGGGTGCAGTCCCATCGGCGGCGTCGCGCAGGGAAGATCGAAGCATGGGCCGGTTTGGAATTGCGAGGGCGGCGACCAGGGCGCCCACAAAACTTTAGGCTGTGTCCTGCCGCCGGGCAGAGGCCATTACCTAGGTCATCTTGGGAAAGGTGACGATTCGAGCGATCATGCTAGAGAACGTCATGCCAAGAAGTTCCCAGGGGAAGAATCCGCATGAATATTGATGATCTGCTTCGGATTGCGACGGAACGGCGAGCCAGCGACTTGCATTTAAAGGTGGGGAACTATCCTCACCTGCGCATTGACGGCGAACTGGTGCCGTTGACCGAACAGCCGCGCATCAGCGCGGAGGACATGCTGAACATGGCGTTCAGTATGATGTCGGCGCGGCAGAAGCAAAAGTTCAAAGAAACCACGGAAATCGATATGGCGTACGGCGTGGCCGGCCTGGGACGCTTCCGTGTGAACATTTTCCAGCAGCGCGGCAACGTGGGACTGGTGCTGCGCGTCATTCCAACCAAGATTCGCGCGCTCGACGAACTGTTTCTACCGAAGGTGGTCGAGCAGATTTGCGACATGCCGCGCGGGCTGGTGCTGGTCACGGGAGTTACGGGTTCCGGTAAATCGACGACGCTGGCGGCGATGGTGGATCGCGTGAACTCGTCGCGGGCGGAACACATCATCACTATTGAGGATCCGATCGAATTTCTGCACCGCGACAAGAAGGGTTACGTTAATCAGCGTGAGATTGGGGTGGACACGCCGGGGTTTGGCGCGGCGTTGCGCGCTTCTCTGCGTCAGGATCCGGATGTGATTCTGGTGGGCGAAATGCGCGACCTTGAAACGATTTCAACCGCGCTGCACGCGGCCGAAACCGGGCACATGGTGTTCTCGACCCTGCACACGCTGGACGCGGTCGAAACCATTAACCGCGTTATTTCCATCTTTCCGCCGCCCGAGCAGAAGCAGATTCGCATGCAACTCGCGGCCGTGATGCGCGCCATCGTGAGCCAGCGACTGGTGCGGCGCTGCGATTCCGAGGGCCGGGTGCCCGCGGTCGAAGTGATGATCAATACCGCTTACATTCGTGAATGCATTTTGGTGCCGGAAAAAACACGGTCGATTCGCGACGCGATCGCGGCGGGCACCTCGCAATATGGCATGCAGACGTTTGACCAGTCGCTGTGGGATTTGTTCCAGGCGGGACTGGTGAACTACGAAACCGCGCTGGAGAACGCTTCCAATGCTGACGACTTCAAACTGCGCATGGCGGGTATTGCGTCGACCGCGGACATTTCGCGGCAGTCGATGCAGTCGGCGGGGTTTGGCGGGCGGTAGGAACGGCTTCCGGCTTTCGGCTTCCGGATTTTAGATTTGCTTTCTTCGTTGAGTTGCCTCCTTGAATGGGCGCGCCCCTTTTTCTTTCTCCTGTCTCTGGGGCGGATTTGCGCTATCGTTATCCGTCATGGCGTTTCCGCGTCCCAAACGAAGAGCCCACTCGGAAGACGAATTGTATGAATACGCCGTGGGGGCTCTGGCCCGGCGCATGCGGACCGTCGCTGAACTGAAACGTCTGATGCGGGCGCGCATTGAAGAGGCCGAGTCGGAGTATGGGCAGACCTTGGTGGAGCTGGTAATCCGGCGGCTGAAGGATCAGGGATATTTGAACGATTCGCAATACGCTGCATACTACTCCTCGCTGCGGCGCGACAATCAAAAGCTGGGGCGGATGCGTGTGATTACGGAGTTGAAGACGCGCGGAGTGCATGGTTCCGTCATTGAGAAGGCTGTGGACGCAGCGTACGAAGGCGTGAGCGATGAAAAGCAGGCGCGCGAATTTCTTCGCAAGAAGCGGCTGGAAAAACCGAAAGATCAGAAGCAGGCGGCGCGCATTTTCCGGCAACTGGCGCGGGCTGGATTCGGAATGAAGACTATCTTCACCATCCTGAAGAAGTGGGATGTGGATGATGAGACTCTCAGTGCGCTGGAAGGCGAAAGCGGTTAACCACAGAGGGCCCAGAGGTACACTGAGAAATTCGACGTTCCTCTGTGCATCTCTGTGTCCTATGTGGTTTGCTTTTTGTGGTCCGCTGTGCGAACGGGGTTTTCATTTAGAATTAATTCTTCATGCTGACCGGCTCTGAAATCCGCCGCAAATTCTTGGAATTCTTTGTGCGCACGGGACACAGAGAGGTACATTCGTCGTCGCTCGTCCCGGCCAACGATCCGACGCTGCTGTTCACCAATGCGGGGATGAACCAGTTCAAGGACGTTTTTCTGGGGCTGGAAAAGCGCGATTACTCGCGAGCGACGACGTCGCAGAAATGCGTGCGCGCCGGGGGCAAGCACAACGATCTGGAGAATGTTGGATTCACTAACCGGCATCATACGTTTTTCGAGATGCTGGGGAATTTTTCCTTTGGCGATTATTTCAAGAAAGATGCGATTGCTTACGCGTGGGAGTTGATTACTTCGCCGGAATGGTTTGGGATTGCGAAGG
>PLEA01000197.1:15311-15597 GCA_003136335.1 Acidobacteriaceae bacterium
GACACCGGCCCCTGCGGCCCTTGTAGCGAGATTCATTATGACATGGGTCCTGCTGCGTCTGATCAAGGACACGCGGATTGCGCATTCGCCTGCGATTGCGGCCGCTATGTCGAAATTTGGAATCTGGTTTTCATGCAATACAACCGCGAGCCGCGAGTAGCCGACGGCACGCTGTTCGGGTTTAAGCCTCTGCCGAAGCCCTCGATTGACACGGGCATGGGGCTAGAGCGCGTAACGGCGGTTCTTCAGGGCGTGATTTCGAACTACGAGACGGATTTGTTTAAGC
>PLEA01000185.1 GCA_003136335.1 Acidobacteriaceae bacterium
GTACTAAGATTTTTCGCCAACAATCGCGCCTGGCTCTCGAAGCGACTGCTCATCGTGTTGGGGCGTTAAGCAGCTGGTGCCGCTTTACCGCTAGCTTGACCTTGATCATGGGTGGATTGTTCAGCCTTCGACAATGGCAGCGTAGCAGTCACACAAGTACCGATGCCGTTGCTGACGATCCTTAGGTGACCGCCCAACTCCCTCACGCGCTGCTTCATGCCACCCAAACCAACCCCGACCCCTGCCCCGGTTTCGTGAAAATTGTTGAGCTTCTCTGAAGGAATGCCTCTCCCGTAATCTCTAACAGACAGAACGGCATTCTCATCATCAGAGCACAAACCGATGTCCACGGTCGTGCTGCCCGAATGCCGGATGACGTTCGTTAGACTCTCTTGCAGAACTCGAAAAAACACCAGTTGCGCGCCTTTAGTTAACCGGGGAGTTGCAGAAAGTTCGAGACTCGTCTTGATCCCACTCCGTTTCATGAACTCGTCCACATACCACTGGGCTGCGGATGAGAACCCTACCTCGTCGAGCAGAGGCGGATAGAGCAAATGCGATGTAGTCCGAATCTCCTGCAGTGCTTGGTCGGCTAACGCATTCAGATCACTGAGCAGATTCGGAGCTTTTGGAACATCTGCGATAAGGCTCGCAAGAGCAGCTAGCGTCATTTTCAGAGCGGTGAGAGTCTGCCCAGTACTGTCGTGCAAGTCGCGGGCAATATGGCGACGCTCTTCATCCTGAAGACGAAGCAGGCGAGCCGACAGTACTCGTAGCTGCTCTTCCGTTTTCCTGCGTACTTCTACTTCCGATTCGAGAGTGGCTAAACTCACGGTAAGCGCCTGAGTGCGCTCCTCTACTTTCTGCTCCAGTTCCTCATGCGATTTACGCAGCTCAGCTTCGACTCGCTTCAGATCGGATAAATCCAGCACGAAGGCCAGCCATTCCAGCGAAGAAGAATTCAGAGCGGTGGCTCCAACGAGGATTGGAACGCGACTCCCATCTCTCTGGATGTACTCTTTCTCGAATGGCGTGCAGAACCCCTGCGTTCCAAGTTGCTCCAAAGCGTGCGTGTCTTTCGGAAGATGCTCGGGTGGCGTCATTTTCGTCCAGTCAAGTCTGCCTGCGACCAGATCGTCTCGGCTGTAGCCGATCATGTTCAAGAAAACGTCATTGGCTTCGAGAATGCGTTCCTTAGTCCCGCAGATGACCGGGATTATGTTGGATTCGATGAGTCTCCGAAACCGAAACTCGCTTCGCTCAGATCTTGCGCTTGATCGACGGGTTGCCTCCCCAAGAGCAATGATGAAACCCGAAAGCGCCAAAAACGTAACCATTCCAGAAACGTCAGTTCTCCGATGTTGAAGCATGAAGGATTGAGAGGGCGGAAGGAACCAGTACCACACCCCAAGAAAACCTATCAGTGTGGTCACGACGGACGGGCCAACACCGCAATACCAGGCCGAGAAAACGACTGCCGCCCAGAGTGTGTGGTAAGGGGAATCTGTTCCAAGCCAGGGTGAAAGCATCTCCCGCAGCAGGAGAGCGACTAATGCAGCCAGCACCGCTGAAGCGTACCGCATCGCAATTGGTTTGCTTCTGACATGAAAAGGGAGAGGAATCGCCATTTTTTACCCCGCCTGCAGACTCAATTAGAGGTGGACTCTAAGAGGTTGTCCAGGGCTGTTCAATTCAAAACTAGAATGTACTCTCAATCAGTGACGCCCGACACAGCTGATTGTGAACGAAATCACAGCCAAGACAGGTGGCGTAAACAGCCATAGCACGCAATATAAAAAGGCGCCCACCTTGCGGTAGATTGTGATTATTCGCACCACACTTACTGAAAGGAGCGCCGTTATGAACCAAGAAAAGTATATTGGCATGGACGTTCACCAGGCAACCATCTCGGTTGCCGTTATGGATGGCAGAGGAAAGCTGATCATAGAATGCATTCTGGAGACAAAAGCGGGGACAATTCTCGAGTTTATCCGAGGGTTTCAGGGAAGTTTATCGGTAACCTTCGAAGAAGGAACCTCTGCCGCCTGGTTACATGACCTGATGAAACCTCACGTCGCCCATCTCGTGGTTTGCGATCCACGAAAGAACGCCCTGTTGAAAGATGGCAGCAAGAGCGACCGCATTGATGGACTTCCTTCGCCGGGCTGCACCCGGCGGACAGCCGCGGCGGCTGTCCCGACATCGGGGAACTCTTATCGGCTGGCGGTTCTGGTTGCGGGTGGGGACGGGGTGAAATAGCGCACCGTGACATCGTCGCCGATGTGTGCGATTCGACCCTGCGGCGGGCGAGTGCGTTTGGCTGCGGGTCTGTCGGTAAAGGTGCGGACCGTGACGTCTTCTCCGATGTAATCGACTTCGTTCGGACCTACGCGGACGCGCTTGAGCGAGGTGCTGGCACGCCTTGTCTCTTTGCCCGCAACGGGCGCGGGCTGGGGCACGGACGCGCCTTTTCCTGGCAGGGGTTTCGGGAGGGGTGCCTGTGGGTCGATGGCACTTGAACTGGGTAGCGTTGAAGATTCCAAGAACTTGGCCGGGCCGCGGCCCTTGTAGGCGATCAAGGTAGTGAAGGCGAGCACGACAGCTACTGCCGTCAGGGCCAAACTGCGCCGTTGGTTGGGCCAGTTGAGGTTCTTGGCTCGGTGCGCGAGCATGGTCGCGAGCAAAGCTGAGCGCTTGAAGACTGAAGACAACTCTCGGGCTGCGTTTAGAGACGAACTCCGCCAGCGATACGGCCAGGTTAGGGTTTTCGCTCGCTGGGCGAGCGTCGTCGCGAGCGAGGCTGGGCGTTTTAAGAAGGACAACGACATCTCTCTGGCCGCGGCCCGGTGCGAGTTCCACCAGCGGTTGGGCCAACCGAGGTGCTTCGCTCGCTGGGTGAGCGTCGTCGCAAGCAAGGCGGACTGCTTGAATCCTGGCAACTCCATGACGTCCGCCAGGACGGCTCGGCCACGCGCGTAAAGGGAATGCTCGTTTTCTGGGAGCATCATGAATTCAGGAGGCGGGACAGAGTTCTCGTCAGAAGGTGGGATTTGCTCAAGGGCGTCGGGAATGGGCGGCAGTTCCGCGGCCAGGTTCGTTTTCACTTCCGGCTGGGCAGGCTGCAACAGGGCCGCTTCAATCTGTTCGGCCATTAAGCGATAGGTGCGTACCTCGCGCTCGTGAAAGGCGTGGGGTTCGCTGAAGCGGATGTCGACCACGCCCGCGATGGCATGATCGTGATAGATCGGCAGGATGAGCAGGGAGTGGGCTCCAAACTGCCGACAAATGTCCGCTTCTATGCGCGTATCGGTCTGGGCATTTTCAACCCGGAGAATTTCGCGGTTGGTCTTGGTGTTATCTGAAAGCGTGAGCGAGGCCGTGACATGCTGTCCGATGTAGGCGGCGCTGGGTCCGCTGCCGGCGCGGTAGGTGAGTTGGTCTCCGCTTAAAAGACCGATGGCGACTCCAGTGGCGTTGGCGACGTTTCGCGCTGACTCCACGAGGTAGGTCATGGCGCCATCCAAGCTAAGTTTTCCGCTGGCAACGGAGCGTTGGACTTCCATGATGGCGGCGAGCGATTGAGGATTGATTTGGCTTTCCTGCACCGCAAATGCGTTGGCCAAAAGCTGCTGAAAGGTTTCGCGATCGAGGGTGGAGGGGATATTCATACTGCGGCCATACTGCCTGGCGGCCTTTGGCGGGCGAGCGGGCCGAACCTTTTTGAAACCGGCAACCGCAGTCTCTCACCCAGCGAAATCCAATGTCAATCGAAATGCCAAAAGGATGCCGACCCCGTTTTGATGCCAACCCGTTCGGGGTCGTTGCCGCTCAATTTGAAGCTGAGACACTACGTGTGCCGCGAGTACAC
>PLEA01000637.1 GCA_003136335.1 Acidobacteriaceae bacterium
TGGTGGCGGCGTGGATCAGGGCGGAGACTGGCGTGGGGCCTTCCATGGCGTCGGGGAGCCAGACATAGAGAGGAAGCTGGGCGGACTTGCCGCAGGCTCCGACGAAAAGTAGCAGCGTGGCGGCGGTGATGATGGGATCGCCGATGGCGAAGTGGCCGCTGCGGGCGGCTTGCGTTACGTCGATGAAGCGGAGCGAGCCCATGTACCAGGCGATGAAGAACATGCCGAGAAGAAATCCGGCGTCGCCGATGCGGTTCACGATGAAGGCTTTGTTGGCGGCGTCGCTGGCCGACTTGCGATGGAAATAGAAACCGATCAGCAGGTACGAGCACAGGCCTACGCCTTCCCAGCCTACGAACATCAGTACGTAATTGTTGGCGAGGATGAGCGTGAGCATGGAAAACATGAAGAGGTTGAGGTATCCGAAGAAGCGATAGTAGCCGCCTTCATGGGCCATGTAGCCGGTGGAATAAATATGAATCAGCATGCCGACGCCGGTGACGAAGAGCAGCCAGATGCTGGAGAGGGGATCGAGAAGGAATCCGGCGTCGGCTTGGAGCGGGGTTTGTGTGCCGTCGGATTTTAGGAAGTTGAGATGGCCGGTGTCGGTGCCGAGCCAAGTGTAAAGGATGGTTTGGTAGGGCTGATGGTCATGGGCGGGGGCCCAGTTGGTGTATTGCAGGACCGCGCCGCAGGCCATGAGGAATGCGAGGACGACGGAGCCGACGCAGACGGCGCTCACCGTGGGCTTCTGCAGCTTGCGGCCGAAGAAGAACATGAGGGCCGCGCCGAGGGCGGGAAAGAGCGGGATCAGGTAGATGTGAGAAAGAAACATTGCTTTTGGCTTTTGGCTCTTGGCTCTTGGCTTTTAGCTTGACCCTGAACAGCCAAAGGCCAAGAGCTAATAGCTAAGAGCGTTTTTCTACCACTTCAACAAATTCACTTCGTCTACGTTGACCGTCTCCTTATTACGGAAGAAGGCGATCAGGATGCCGAGGCCCACTGCGGCTTCGGCGGCGGCGTCGGTGATTACGAAAATCGCGAAGACTTGCCCGTGCAGGGCGCTGGGACCGTGAATCCCCTGCCAGTAACGCGAGAAGGCAACCAGGTTTAGATTGACGGCGTTCAGGATTAATTCAATCGACATCAGGACGATGACTACGTTGCGTCGGGTGAGCACGCCGATCACACCCAGCAGAAACAGAGCTGCGCCCAGAACCAGATAGTGCAGCGTCGTGATGTGGAGCATGGATTCCATGTCAGCTTCTAGCTTCTAGCTCCTAGCCGCTAGCTAGAAGCTAGAAGCTGCATTCTTCAAATTCTCTTTTTGGCCATTACTACGGCTCCGATGATCGCTACCAGTAACAACAGGGAGGCGATTTCGAAGGCGAACATGTACTGTCCAGCGCTTCGGTCGAAGAGCAGGGCCGCGATTTGCTGGGTGTTTTGGGTTTCGCCGTAGGTCATTCGGCCTTCGGGGAAGAGCGCCTTGCCTTTCGTTGTGGTCGTGTAGACCGCGATGAACAGGCCTCCCAGGGCGGCGGCGGCGACGATTCCGACGAGCCATTGCTTGTTAAACTGCCGCTCTTTCTCCGCGCGCTCGATGGAGATCAGCATGATCACGAATAGGAACAGGACCATGATGCCGCCGGCGTAAAGAATGATTTGCACGCCAGCTACGAAGGGGGCGTAGAGCATTAGGTAGAGCGCGGCTTGGGCTAACAACGTGGTGATCAGGGCGAGGGCGGAGTGGACGGCGTTTTTGCGCGTGATGACCAGGATGCCGCCGATGAGCATCGTCGCGGCTAGCAGGTAAAAGAAAAACGGTGTTGCGACCGGAGGATTCGTTCCTACTGGAATCATGGGCGCCACACTCCTTGCAATTCTGCCCAGAGTTCCGTCCGCATTCCGACGACGGCCGTCAGGATCAACAGCGCCAGGCCGGTCGGGAGCAACACTTTCCATCCTACTTTCATGAGTTGGTCGAAGCGATATCTGGGGAACGTGCCACGATACCAGATATAGAGGTACATGAACGCGGCAACTTTGGCGGCGAACCAGAAAATGTCGGTGACGCGAATGCGGACCGGCGTCAGGAATAGCAAAAGGCCGATGACGGCGAGGACTACGCCGAATCCGGCGAGGCCTATGGTTTGAACCTTGAAGACCGGGTGCTTGGGCATGCGGGCCGTATTGTAGAAACACATTACGGCCAAGAGCAGAAACGTGATTCCGGGGAAAAGCGAGAAGACTAGATCCCAGGTGGAGCCGCCGAGCAAGTTTGGAAATGGGCGCAGCCAGCCGCCGAGCCACAGCGTGACTGCGATGGAGGAGACCGCGATCATGGCGGAATATTCAGCCAGGAAAAATAAGGACCAACGGAAGCCGCTGTACTCGGTGTGAAATCCGGCGGTCAGTTCGGATTCGGCTTCGGGGAGGTCGAAAGGGGCGCGGTTGGTTTCGGCGACCATGGCGACGGCGAAGATGAAGAAGCCGATCAGGCCCAGCGGGAAGAATTTGAAGATGAACCATTCTCCCTGCGCCAGTTGCGCTTGCACGATGCCGATCATGCTGAGTGTGCCGGTGCTTTGGTCATTGAGGCTGGTCATCAGGATGACCGAGACCACTGCGAGTCCCATGGCAACTTCATACGAGACCATTTGGGCGCTGGAGCGCAACGCGCCGATCAGGGGATAGTGGGAGTTCGAGGCCCATCCGGCGGTGACGATTCCGAGCACGCTCAGCGACGAGACGCCGAGCATGAAGAGGATGCCGATGTTCATGTCGGTGATGGCGTGGGTAGGACCGAAGGGGACGACGACGAAAACGGTGAAAGCCGCGAGCACGACGATGAACGGCGCGATCCAGAAGACGAATGCGTCGGCTTCGGCGGGGATGATGTCTTCTTTGAGCAGCAGCTTGATGGCGTCGGCGATGGGCTGGAGCAGGCCGTGCGGGCCCACGCGCATCGGGCCGAGGCGCACTTGCATGTGAGCGAGGATTTTTCGCTCGAGCCAGTTCATGGCGATTACCGCGACGGAGAGTCCACCGAAAACCAGCAAGATGTAGACCGTGGCCCAGAAAATATTTCCGGCGCCACCGGGCGTGAGATCGCTGTCGAGGTAGGACTGGATGTACTGAATCAGCGCGTGAATCACCGGTCTACCTCACCGAGAACGATGTCTAGCGTGCCGATGACGGCGATGACGTCGGCGACGAGCTGGCCGCGGCACATGACTTCGAGCGCTTGTAGATTTACGAAGGACGGCGGGCGCACGCGAATGCGGTAGGGCTGCGTGGAGCCGTCGCTGACGATGAAGTATCCGAGCTCGCCTTTGGGAGCTTCGATGGAGTGGTAGATCTCGCCGACGGGAGGCTTCATGACCTTCGGAACTTTAGCCATGATTGGGCCTTCGGGAATGGCGTCGACAGCCTGCTCGATGATGCGCAGCGACTGGCGGAACTCAGCCATGCGGACCAGATATCGATCGTAGGTGTCGCCGTTCTGGCCGGTGGGGATATCAAAGTCGAAATTTTTATAGTTGGCGTAGGGCAGGGCTTTGCGGATGTCCCACTTGACGCCGCTGGCGCGAAGTACGGGGCCGGTCACGCCGAGCGCGATGGCGTCTTTGCCGGAGATTTTGCCCACGCCCTTGGTGCGCTCCAGCCAGATGCGGTTGGTAGTGAGCAGTTCCTCGTACTCGTCGATCTTAGGCCGCACGAACGCGACGAAAGTCTTGACGTCTTTTTCAAAGCCGTCGTAAGTCTCATATTGCAGCCCGCCGATGCGAAAGGCGTGCGTCGTAAGCCGTGCGCCGCAATATTTTTCGAAAATCTTGAGAATTTCTTCGCGGTCGCGGAAGGTGTAAAAGAGCGGCGTGATGGCGCCGATATCGAGCGCGTGCGTGCCCAGCCAAAGCTGATGGCTGGCCATGCGGTTGAGCTCAGTGAGGATCACGCGGACGTATTGGGCGCGGGGCGGGGCTTCGACATTGAGCAGTTTTTCGACGGCCTCGCAGTATCCCAGCCCGTTCGAGACCGCGGCGACATAATCCATGCGGTCGACGTAGGGATTGAACATCGTGTAGGTACGGTTCTCGGCAATTTTTTCGACACCGCGATGCAAGTAACCAATCACGCACTCGAGCCCCATTACCTTTTCGCCGTCGAGCCGCAAGATGACACGGAGGACGCCGTGAGTCGCGGGATGTTGCGGGCCCATATTGATGACGAGCTCGTTGGCATCGAGAAACGTCTTGTCGGGCGTTTCGAGATCGAGCGGCGAGAGTGAGGTCGGATCCGTCATTGTTGCTGCGGCGTCAGTATTCACCGACGTACAAAGTGTCGCCGATAAGTGGCCTGACATCGACCACTAATGGGGAAATTTTCAGTGGGAGCTGAATCGTCGTAAGGGTCAAGGCTTTCGCGCCCTGAGTCGCAAACAGAACATAGTCGCCGGCAGAAACATTCCTAAACAAGAACTCTCCGGATTGGTTCGCACCTGTATCGGCGATTCTTCCCGTGTGTACGCCCGCTATCTTAATTTGGACTGGCCCAGCTGATTGATCGGCTCCCCGAATGCACCCTGAAAACTTCGAACTAGTATGATGGGTCTCAGTTTGAAAGATGAACTTATCACACGTAGTGACGTGATGTACCACAAGCTTGATGTTGCCTAAAAGAATATTAGGGTCAGGTCCGTGCTGCTCCATCAGCATCGTGACGTTGCTCGGTAGAAGGGTAACTTCGGCAGTTTGGGCCCGAGCGCAAAGCAAGCTCATTGCGCAGCCGATAACAATCGCAGCGGCATGGCGACTGATGATCCCAACTCTGCTTCCGATCTTCATTGCCCGCTTTCGATTCCTAAGTTGATTTGGACCCATTCGTTGTCCTGTTGCAGGATGCCGTAGTCTTTGCGCAGGGGGTGGCCTTTCCAGCCGTCGGGCAACAGAATGCGTTTCAGGTCGGGATGGCCGTCGAATTTGATGCCGAACATGTCGAAGACTTCGCGCTCCAGCCAGTTGGCGGTCGCCCAGATGGGAACGGCGCTGGCGATGGTTTCGCCGTCGGCGATTTGCGTCTTGACGCGGATGCGCTCGTTGCGCGAGAACGAGTACAGGATCCAGAGCACATCGAACTGTTTCTCGCGCTTGGGATAGTGCACGGCGGTGATGTCGACGCAGTAGTCGAACTGTTCTTCGTTGCGCAGAACCTGGAGGAGTTCGGGAATCAGCGAGCGGTCAACCAGCATGTAGTTCTGGCCGAGATAAGTTAGCGGTTCAATGCCCGATCCGTATTCGCCTTTGAGTTTCGCGATCATGGGTGAATCCCAGGGAGTGGGCACCGGAGCCGCGGGCTTCGCGGGAGCTGCGGCAGGCTTGACAGCGGCAGGTGCTGCGGGAGCTGCGGCAGCGGGTTTCGGGGGTGTTGCGGGAGCAGCGGGCTTGTCGGGAGCGGGTTTGGTTTCGGATTGAACCGAGCCGGAGGGAGTAGCTTTCACGCCGCCCGGAGTCGCGGGGCGATCCGCCGTCGGTGTCGGTTCACCTTCCGGCGGCGGCGAAGCGGGGGATTTGATTTCGTCCGGCATAACGCGAAGGCACAAACCTCCGGCGCAGAGTGCGTTGAAAAGAACGTTAACTTTTATCAGCTTGAGGGTGCGAAGTCAACGATCGCGGGAGCGGGAATTGTTTGAATTCTGTGCTGTCTGAAATGACCTGTCGTCGGACTTCACCCTGTCATCCGATAATCCTGCCATCCCGAGCGAAGCATGATCGATCGCGAAGCGAGAGATCACGGCTAGCCGAGGGACCTGCTGTTAGCCTTTGCTCCGCGATCCGCAACCCGCTAGGCGCGCGATTGTGCCTGATAGGTTTCGATCAGCTCGCGGATCCGTTGGGCGTCGGCTTTGCGGTGGCCGTGGCTGGTGATGGGGTCGGTGCCACCGGTGGATTCGATAACGATCTCGGACCAGAAGACGCCGGTGGAGATGTGTACCGACGCGATCTTCGACATGCCAATGCTTTCTTCGTTGCTGCCGAACAGGCGCGACTTAACGCGGGCTACGCGTTGCGGGCTGATGACGAGACGGGTGGGAAAGAAGAAGTTGCCTTGCGTCCAGCGGCTGGCGGTGAAAGTTTCGGCGGGAGAGCTGTCCATGGGATTGTCGGGAAGTGTGGGCATGGGTTTTTCTTCTCGGGATACTATAAATCGGTTCCGCGAGCTAACAGCAGGTTTCTCGACTCCGCGAAATGGTCCGTACCCGGACCATTTCGCTGCGCTCGAAATGACGGGCGTTAGAGTTCCCTACACCCATTCCAGCGCGCCTTTTCTCCACACCCATATGTAGCCGACGATCAGGATCACCAGGAAGATTAGCATTTCCAGCAGGCCGAACAGGCCGAACGCTTTGAATCTTACGGCCCAGGGGAAAAGAAAAATTGTTTCCACGTCGAAGACTACGAACAGGATCGCGATGATGTAGTAGCGGACCGTGTAGCGTCCGCGGGCGCTGTCGATGGGGTCGATGCCGCATTCGTAGGGCATGAGCTTGGTTTTGCTCGGGTTCGAGGGGCGCACCAGTTTGGCGAGCAGCAGGGTAATCGGCAGGAGAGTTCCGACGATAGCGATGAAGATGAAGATGGGGACGTAGTTTTGCGGCATAGAGTCTTGCGCTTCAATCGGCGCAGCAGGTCATAGTAGCGCCGTTGGGAAGATGGTTCAAGAGCGAATGAAACCGCAATGTCTGCTCGAATGACGACGTACGGAAGGCGAGGGGCTAGCAGCCCGCTGCGTAAGAGAGCCGCCGAGCTTCGCTCCGCACGTCCGGGTCTGAGACCCGGACCGACATAAAAGCGGGGATTCAGCGCAGCTTGTCGGGGAAGAGGAAGACTGCGCGGGCCAGGTCGGATTGCAGTGTCGATTCTTCATAGTAACGGGTGAGGATTCCATTCTTCCAGGGGAAGAGGTCGGGATTGCGGCGGGAGAATTCCTCCCAGTCGTTTCCGGAGAAGCGGGCGTGGGAGCGGGCCATGCGCTCGTGGATCAGGAAGAAATAGGCGTGGGTGATGGTCTCGTGGTAGAGCTGAGACTTGCCGCGGGCGGCGGCGAAGCGCTTTAGGGCGGCGGAGAATTTTTCTAGAGCTTGCAGCGGCGGATACTGGGAGAGATAGGCGAACGCCAGGCGGACGTGGTCGGCGTGGTGGAAGCAATCTTCGGGGACCGCGTCGGATTCGAATTTTTGGATTAGCTCCTCGTTGGTCATGGGAAAGATCGCGTTCGTCACGGACAGGTCGGGCTGCGCCCCGTGGCGGTTGTCCCACACTTAGATCATCTGGTTAACTCTTGCTCATCGCGATGGCGAAGGCTGCGGCGGCGTAGACGACTACGTTGCCGACGTTGTACATGCCGTGGAGCAGGTGAACGAGAATGGCCATGATGAAGACGGCTACTAACAGCCACGCGCCGCGGATTGTAGTTCGCGGAATCAGGAGAAGAATGCAGCCGAGAATCTCGCCCCATCCTAAGACCAGGCGGATGAAGCCGGGCATGTGAGTCGCGGCAAAACCGTGGGCGGCGCCGGGCAGGACGAAGAGCACGGCCTCGATCAGGATCACGACGCCGAGGGTCCATTGCAGGACGCTGAGAGCGATTCTCGTTTTCACGAAACTCATGGAGTGCCTCGTTTTATTTGTCTTTTATTTTTTTCTGGGCGCGCTTGCGCGGGGATTTTGCTTTGATTTCTTGCAGGCGATGGCTGGCGCTGGAGTCAAGATCGAGGTCGTAGAACTTCTTCAGCTCGCGAATGCGTTCGAGCGAGGCTGGGCTGAATGGGGTCTTGCCGTCGAAGGCGTGGAGGACGATGCCTTCGAGAACGTCGCCAAGAGTCAGGTCGTGATATTCGGCGAAGCCTTTGAGGACTTTGAGAATTCGTTTTTCGATCCGCACTCCGGTTTGCACGCGCTCGACCAGGAGTTTGGCATCGTCGGTCATTGGTACCAATGTACCACGGTAGCAATCTCGATGCAAATTTCACTTATCCTCAGTCACTAGAGGGCTCAGGGTGTCTCCGCGCCGGCGATCCTGGGAAAGGTCCCGGAGGGACCTCTGAAAATAGCCCGGCGTTTCCAACGCCGGGTACGCACGCAAAAAGATGGAACCGCGTCCCGTATGGGATCGTTCTCCCGAATGACATCGAATCCAGATATGTGGTGGCGCTGCTCAATAGCAAGCTGGTGCATTGGTATCTGCACAAGGTCACCGTTCGGGCTTACCAAACGGCCTATATGTATGCAAAAAAGTATATTGAGCAGCTACCGATTAAGCCTGTGGACTCGAAATCGCGTGAGCAACACCTCTACACGTCCATCTTGGATGCTGTGAAAACAATGTGTCGACTCACATCCCGCTCATTCGTCGTCAGCACGCCCCACGAGCGGACTTCCATTCAGCGTCAAATCGCCACTGCCAACCAGGAAATTGACCAACTCGTTTATGAACTTTATGGGCTGACCGAGGCCGAAATTGCAAAGATAGAAGGAGCCTTAGCCCCTTTTGTCGCCGACACTACAGCAGAGGCATAGATCACTCAAAACACCAAGCTCCGGCGCGGAATCAGCTTCGACTTTTCCACAGCCCTCCTCACAACAAAATGAGAATGTTGTGACGAACAACCTTTACCGAGACTTCTGAAAGCGCACAATGGGATCGTGCGCGTAATTCCCGACAGATCCGCAACCGGATCCGCCTCCATAGCTCGATGCGGAATCCGCGTCTCTAAACCCTTATTTCGGAATATTTTAGCTGTAAGTCTTTGCGAATCAATATTGTGCAGCCGTGCCGAGATGTCCCGTCACGCTAACTCCAACGCAATCAAGATCTTGGCCCGTAGCAGGGAAAAAACAATTGATATATATCCTCAACCTTCAGGCGAGGTCGGCAACGACATCGGCTCGCAGGATGGCCCGAACGCATTGTTTATAATCTCCCTTCCATCGCCAGAAACTAAAAGGACACCATTGGCACTCGACGACAAAATTTACGACCTGCGGCGCGAGAAGTTGAAGCAGATTGAGGCGCTAGGGCAGGCTTCGTACCGCAGCAAGTATGAATTCACCCACACGGTGGAGCAGATCCTCGCGAAGTATACGGAGAAGAGCGGCGAGGAACTGGAGAAGGAGCGGGTCAACGTGCGCGTGGCGGGACGCCTCATGGCGATTCGCCTGATGGGCAAGGCCGGGTTCGCGCACCTGCAGCAGGACGGGAAGAGGCTGCAGATTTATGTGAAGAAAGACGCGGTCGGCGAAAAAGGGTTCGAGTTATATAAGCTGCTCGATCTGGGCGACCACGTGGGCGTGAGCGGATATTTGTTTCGCACGCGCACGGGCGAACTGAGCGTGCACGTGGAGGAGATCACGTTCTTGAGTAAAGACCTGCTGCCGCTGCCCGAGAAGTGGCACGGGCTGACCGACGTGGAATTGCGGTATCGGCAGCGCTATGTGGATCTGGTGATGAATCCGGAGGTGCGCGAGGTTTTTCTGAAGCGGACCAGACTGGTGCAGTCGATGCGGCAGACGCTGGACGCTCACGGGTTCATTGAAGTGGAGACGCCGATGATGCAGTCCATCGCGGGCGGGGCGGTGGCGCGGCCGTTTGTGACGCATCACAACACGCTGGACATGGATCTCTATTTGCGCATTGCGCCGGAGCTTTATTTGAAGCGGCTGGTGGTGGGCGGATTCGATCGCGTGTACGAGATCAATCGCAACTTCCGCAATGAAGGACTGGGATGGCGGTGGAATCCTGAATTTACGATGCTGGAGTTTTACCAGGCTTACACCGATTACCAGGGTGTGATGGATCTGACGCAGGAAATCATCACGCAGGCGGCCAAGGATGTGACGGGCGGGACGAAAGCGAAGTGGGGCGATCAGGAGATTGATTGGGCGAACTGGAAGCGCATGACGATGCGGGAGGCAATCATTCATTATTGGCCGGCTTCGGCGGGCGCGAAGCCGGAGATGAGCGAGTTTGCCAGCGGTGAGGGCGTGAAAGGGTTGGTGCAGCGCTTCAATGCGGGGCATTCGCACATGGCTTACGAAGCGAATGCTCCGGTGGGGAAGACGATTGCGGGACTTTTCGAAGCGGCGGCGGAGGAGCATCTGACGCAGCCGACGATTATTTACGAATTTCCCACGGCGATTTCGCCGCTGTCGAAGCAGAAGCCGGAGGAGCCGGAGTGGACCGAGCGCTGGGAAATTTTCGCGGGGCAGATGGAGATTTCCAACGGCTTCAGCGAACTCAACGACCCCGAGGATCAGCGGCGGCGATTCGAAGGGCAATTGCAGGAACGCGAGCGCGGGGACGAGGAGGCGCACCAGATGGATGAGGATTACATCCGGGCGCTGTCGTATGGGATGCCGCCGGCAGGGGGCGTGGGCGTGGGTGTGGACCGGTTGTGCATGCTTTTGACGGATTCGCACACCATCCGCGACGTAATTTTGTTTCCCTTACTTCGGCCTGAAAAAAGCTCAACCACCGAGGACACTGGGAGCACGGAGGAAAAAGGGTAGGAGCTTACCTTCCGGGTATTAACTTGTGGGGTATCTAGTTATGCACTGTAATTTGTGCACCAACTCTTTTTATAATTTTGCATCTAACTTGCAGTTCAATTTGGGCTCTGAAATTGGCGGCGCTACCGTAGTGTCCGGGAAGTCCTCTTGGGACACTGGGTCGGTAGCGCTTTGCCGTCTTTGGAAGTTTCCCGCTGCCGAGTGCTGCCTGCCTGCGTCATCAAAAAGCTAGCTGAATGCGGTTCATCAGCACGTTCTCGCTGTGCAGGGGAATGACGGTCGACGAGGCCATGCGGAAGCCGGTGTGCTCGTAGTCGGTTTCGAGTTTGACGTAGCGATTCAAATACCAGTTCATTCCAATCGCCCGCTCTTTCGCCTGTTGCGGGGCGGTGGCGGGATTCGCAAAAAGTGGGAAAGCGCTGCCGTCGATGCGCAGCTGACTGTAGCGGAGGGCGAGTTCCAGGGCTCCGAAACGGCGAAGGCCGAGGCCGTGCTCGGTGGCGTTGTGCGGGCGGATTCCGCTGTAGGCATTCTTTTCTCCCGTGAGCATGATCGATCCGGCAACCTGCCAGGCTTCGTTTCGCACTCGCGTGGTCAGACTCTTGTTCAAGACGTCTTGCGAGGAGATCACATATTCGGCCATTAGACCGAACGGTCCGGCATAGTAATTGGCCTGCGGGGCGAGGCGATTGTGCTGGCCGTTGGCGGTCGCGGTGGAAGAGTACTTGAAGAAAGTGGTCTGTCCCATGGTTTTCAAGCCGGCGATGGTGCCATGCTGATCTCCCGCAGAACCGGCTACGCCGAGGCCGAACTGGC
Source organism: Acidobacteriaceae bacterium (assembly GCA_003136335.1). The sequence continues at coordinate 11,385 of PLEA01000637.1, forward strand.
GGAGCGCGCTCCAGCCGGTGGCGGCAAAGGGATGGAGGAAGAGCCGCGCGGCCGCCTCGTTGCCGTGAGACCACTGAATGAAGGGGCCATTGGAGCCGTCGCTCGAACCGTTGAAGTAGCCGGCGGCGTAGGAGATGGAGTCCGAAAGAACGGAACCTGAGAGTTGCGCGCCGATGTAGCGCAGGGGGACGAGATCGGAAGCCAGGGAGCGCTCGGCGAAGGTGAGCTCGCGGTCGGAGCGGAGGACTTCGAGGCCAATGGGCTCTTTGAATTTTCCTACCCGCAGTTTCGCGAACTTGACCGATCTCAGTTCGAGGAAGGCTTCCTGGATTTGGTAGGTGCTCTGTCCGAAATCCGGCATGAGTCGGAAATCGACGGCGTTGAACAGCGTGCCTTCAAACAAGGGACGGATGCGTCGGAACAGGAATGTGTCGAGTCCTTCGCCGTGAGTGGTGTCGGAGAACATGCGGTCGTCCGCCTGGGCGTAGCCGTGAACGTGCAGTTGGGTGGCGCCGTCATGGGTGGAGAGCCACATGCCATCCCGACGAAACGAGATTGGGGCATCGTTTTTTGCAGGGATGGCGGAAGCCGGTTCCAGAGCTGCGGCGGAGCTGTCATCCGAACGTGCAGCCTGGGCGGGCGATGGGGTCGCGGTTTGGGAGCATGCGCCAGTCGTCCATGCCAGTAGCATCAGGGCCAAACGAAGATTCTTGGAGGCTTTCATAGGCAAAGTCTTATAAAGTCGATTTATATAATAGACTTTATGGACGTAAAGGACAATGCAATTGCGATACCAAATAAGCGCGACTACTCGGGCGGGAATTAAACCTTGGAAATCAAAAGGTTAGCTTCAGTGCTGGAAAGCGAGCCGGGTGCCGATGTGCAGAAGATTGCAGTTAGATGCAAGGAAAAGTCCCCCCCGCGATGCATAGACGGGTCTCGAAACAAAGTTCAGAGGTCAGGCAGAAACTCGCAGTACCAGTACGGTGATGTTATCGGGACCACCGCGTTCCAGTGCCATTCTCACTAACCTGAGGCAAGCTTCCTGGGGCGCATTGGCTGGTGCGACGCGGAGCAGTTCCTGGTCGCCGACCAGGCCCCATAACCCGTCGGTACAAAGGACAAGAGTGTCTCCCTCTTGCAAGGGGAAGGGATGATCGGGAACGTGAGGCGCAATGTCGCGGCCGGAGCCGAGGGCAGCGGTGAGAATGTGGCGCTGGGGGTGGGACTCAGCGTCTTCGGAGCGCACGATGCCGCTTTCGACCAGCCGGCCGACGTAGGAATGATCGCGGGTTAGCCGGGAGATGGTGTCAGCGCGAATATGGTAGAGGCGACTGTCGCCCACGTGGGCGAAATGGAGCTGGCGATCGACGATGGACAGAGCGGTGCAGGTGGTTCCCATTCCGTAGAAATGCGGATGGTCCAGGGCGTAACGCTGAATACTGCGGTGAGCGGATGCGAAAGCTTCGAGCAGGGTCTCTTGCGGGCTGGCGCCAAAGGATTGGTCGTAGACCTGGCGCACGGTTTCGACGGCGAGACGACTGGCCTCTTGTCCGCCTTCGTATCCGCCCATGCCGTCGGCGATGATGGCGAGGCGGCCCTTGCGGGCGAACTCTTCGTCGGAGTCGGGCTCCCAGTAGAGATAGGAATCTTCGTTGTTGCTGCGTTGGCTGCCGACGTCGGTCAGGCTGGCGGCTACGATGCCGGGCTTTGGCGTTTTGCAGTCAACTGCCATAACTGAGGAACGCTTGGGTGTTTCGGTGGACGGATGCTGATGGAGCGAGAATCCGTTTTTGGCTCCGGTCATTATATAGGGAACGTTGAAGCTGTCTGCAATGGGCGGTTGCAGCGTTTGCCGTTGAGGCGCTCCCCGCGAGATCCCCTTCGACTTTGCTCAGGGCAGGCTCTCGCCCGGCTGAAGTGCGCCGGGCATCGGGATGAAGCCTTCACGAGGAGGTCTAGAAATTTGCGCTCGTCGCGGACGGTGTGATTTGGCAAGGCGCTTGGTGGCGAGTTACTATTTCGGCACTCCGATGCAAAATCTCACGAGAGCAATTTTTAGCGTTCGCGGTTTGCGTTGGCTCACGCTCCTTCTTGCCGGTTTACTCTTGCAATCTTCGATGGCGCAGACGGCTGCGTCCAGTGCGTCGCTGCCGAGCGAAACTCCTGGCAAAGTCGAAGCGGTGACGGACAGCTTCGACTATGTCAAGCGGGAGGTGATGATTCCGATGCGCGACGGAGTGAAACTGCATACGGTCATCGTGATTCCGAAGGGCGCGAAGAATGCGCCCATTCTGCTGACGCGGACGCCTTATAACGCCAGCGAGCAGCTGAATCATGCGCAGAGTTCACATCTCGGATCGATTTTGAATGGATATGACAATGCTGTGGAAGTAATTGTCGAGGGGGGATACATTCGCGTGGTGCAGGACGTGCGCGGTAAGTACAAGTCGGAGGGCGACTACGTGATGACACGGCCGCTGCACGGGCCGTTGAATCCGACGGCGGTCGATCATTCGACTGACACTTATGACACCATCGACTGGCTGGTAAAGAATGTGCCGGAGAGCAATGGGAGGGTAGGCATTCTGGGAATTTCATACGACGGCTTTCTGCCGCTGATGGCGCTGGTGAATCCGCATCCGGCGCTGAAGGTGGCGGTGCCGATGAATCCGATGGTGGATGGGTGGCGGGGTGACGACTGGTTTCACAATGGAGCGTTTCGCGAGCAGAACATGCCGTACATCTACGAGCAGGAAGCAACACGCGACAACAGCGCGATGTGGTGGACCGATCATTTCGACGACTACGACGTGTACCTAGAAGCGGGTTCAGCCGGCGATCTGGGGCGGCGGCATGGGTTGGAGCAAGTCGGGTTCTGGCGGAAACTGCTGGAGCATCCGAGTTACGATGCGTGGTGGCAAGAACAGGCTATGGACAAGATTCTGGCCGCGCAACCGTTGAAGGTGCCGGTGATGCTGGTCGCGAGCCTTTGGGATCAGGAAGATATTTACGGCGCGCCGGCGGTTTATAAGGCGATCAAGCCGATGGACACCGGCAACGACAAAGTTTTTCTTGTGATGGGACCGTGGCATCACGGGCAGGAAATTGGGGATGGCAATACGCTCGGGGCATTGAAATTTAATAGCGATACTGGGCTTTATTTCCGAGAGAACATTCTGCGGCCGTTTCTCGATCAATATTTGAAGGACGGGGCACCTAAGGCCGATGTGGCGCCTGTAACCGCATTTGAGACCGGAACGAATACGTGGCGGCGTCTGCCGGCGTGGCCCGCGGGGTGCGCCAGCGGGTGCGCGATTCATGCAACGCGGCTTTATTTGGAGGCGGGACTGAAGTTGGGATTCAATGCTCCCGGGACTGCGGACCCGGGGTATGAGGAATATGTTTCCGATCCGGCGAAGCCCGTGCCATTTCGTTCGCGACCGATTCAGCCCGTGGGGTACAGCGAGGGATTCACGTGGGCGGAGTGGCTGGTCGACGATCAGCGGGAGGCTTCGGGGCGGCCGGATGTGTTGGCCTTCACGTCGGATGTGTTGAAGGAGCCGGTCAAGATCAGCGGGCAACCGGCCGCGAATTTGATTGCGTCTACTAGCGGAACGGATTCCGATTGGGTGGTGAAGGTGATTGACGTTTATCCCGATGAGGTGGCGAGCCAGCCGGGGATGGGCGGATATCAGCTGATGATTTCTGCGGACATTTTTCGCGGGCGCTATCGGGAGAGTTTGGAGACGGCGAAGGCGATCGCGGCGGACAAGCCTTTGCTTTATCACCTCGTGCTGCCGACGGCGAATCATGTTTTTCTGCCGGGGCATCGGATCATGGTGCAGATTCAGTCGAGCTGGTTTCCGCTGTACGACCGCAATCCGCAAACTTTTGTGCCGAATATTTTTTGGGCCAAGCCGGGGGATTTTAAGAAGGCGGTGCAGCGCGTCTTCCACTCGCCCGATCAGGCGAGCTTCATTGAAATGCCGATCGTCGAGACACGGTGAGGGGCGCAAGCCGGGATTGCTTTATGCGAAAAATATTGCAGGTCGCGAGCTGGCTGTTGCTGCTGACCGCGCCGTTGCTGGGGCAGGGGAAGCGGCTGTGGGTGTTGAGCGCGGCGGGAGAGATGGTGGAGTACGATCCGGCTACGTTCGCGGCGAAGCAGACGGTGAAGGTTCCAGCCGAGGCGGTGAAATCGCCGGAGAGTGTTCGGGTGAACCGTGTAGGGCAAATTCTGTTTGTTACGCTGGTGCCACTGCCGCTAGCGGAGGAAGATGCGGCGTCGCCGCCCAAGGTTTGGATTTGGAATGGGCGCAACGCGACCACGATCGATCTAGGTTTGACGCGAGAGGTCAGTGCCACGGGATCGAACCAGGCGATCACGGAGACGGCTCCGGTGCCATTTCTTTCCGCGGACGGCGGACGTTTGTTCTGGTTCGCCAACCTGGCGCGGCGGTTGGTGCGTGACAGAGTGGATCTTTCAACGGCTACTACTTGGCAAGCCTGGCAGACTGATCTGCAGGGAGGGGGACGCATGGAGTTGGTCACGGTGAAGTTTCCGGAGTGCCGCTGTGAGACCGGGACGTGCGAGGAAACGTGTCCGTACGGCGAGTTTTGGGCGCCGGACAGCGGCGTGGAGAAATTTTTCCTGATGACGCAGTTTGTCCCGGGACAGAGTGAGCCGGAGTACAAGGGGAGCACGCGCTATCACGAAGAGGGAGGGAAGTGGACGGCGAACGCGCTTCCGGAGCCGTTGCTGCGCGAACTGGATGCGGTGCCTGGCGGAGACATGATTGTTGAGGCGATTCCGGACGCGGGGTGCTGCGGGTGGTCGAATCAAAGCGACGATCAGACGCTGGTATCGAGTAACGGCAAGAAACGCACGGTGTTTGATGAGCTGGCGACGTATAAGAATGCTGATTACGATGTGAGTTTTTACACCTCGAACGCGCGGTTATCGCCGGAGTTGGGATATGTGGCGATGACGATTGTGTCGACGGCGGAATTGAACAAGTCGATTCAGCTGGCGGAACAGGGACAGGCGAATCCGGAGGAGTCGCAGCGGATTCGGAAGGCGCTGGCGGAGTTGCCGGCGGTGGAAGTGAAGAGCATGGAGGAGACTCCCCGGCGAGTGGCGTTCGTGCCGCATGCGACGCTGGTGGGATGGATGAACGAGAAGGCAATTTTGATTGTGGAAGAGCATGTGCTTGTGGTTTACAACGTGGGGACGGGTGCACGGAGGAAGTCGAGCGTGCGGGTGGAAGATGCGGGGAGAGTGTTTCTGCGGTGAATCGGGATACTACAAATGCACTCGGGTCTGCGCGCGAGATCCTTCCCTTCGCCTGAAAAACGGCTCCGGTCAGGATGACTCCACATACCGAGAGAGGCAGAACGCCGAGACTGCAATGCTACTCGCGGTCTTTTTTTCGCTGACCTGCGCGGAAGATCATGCAGCCTAAAAAGTTCGCGCCCAATACAACCACAGCAATCTTTAGGGAATAGCGCCACGAACTAGCGACATCGATTACTGGGAAGATTGAGAGGGCAACGAACAACAGCGTTACGAGAAATCCCGATGCGGCCGCGGCGCGCAGGGCGAGGCAGGGACGGATTCCGCTGGCTTTGGGCGCGAGCAGAGGAATAGCAAACAGCGCCAGATAGGCGATGCCGTAGAAGGTGAAGCCCCAGGTCAGAAGAAGTTCGTAGGCTTCCTGCTCGCCAACGCCGATCAGGGCGGCGATGCTGGCGGCCAGAGTAGCGCCTCCGAGGAAGAGAATTGAGTTCACGGGCGTCTTGTAGCGGGAGTGCAGATGTGAAAACCATGACGGCAGAAGATGGTCCCAGCCTGCGGTCATGGGCAGGCGGGCGCTGCCGCTGAAATAGAGGCTGAAAGTTGAGAGGTAGTTCGCGAGCAGAAGGAAGATGGCAACCGGAACGATCACCGCGCCGAAGTTCCCGAAGCCGCGGCGCAGGGCTTGCGGGATCGGACCGATTACGTCGACGGCGTCGGGGGAAACGTAGGCCAGGATCGCACTGCTCGTGAAGATGTAGATCAGCGCGATGACCGGAGCGGTGATCAGGATGGAACGGCCTATGTTGCGGGCGGGGTTCCGGGATTCTCCGGCGAAGATGGCGACATATTCAAAGCCGCTGAGAGCGCCGAAGGTCATTTTGCTGAAGACGCTGAGAGTGAAAACTGTGAGTGGGGGCGCGACCAGGCGCAGGGGATGAAATGCGGCGAGGGTTCCGTTGCGTACGTTCATTAGCGGAAGGGCGATGAGTACGGCGACGGTGATGAGCACAGCAATGCTGCCGGCATTGTTAAACCACTTGCCGACGGCGAAGCCGATGGCGGCCAGCAGCATTTGCGCTGCGATTAGAAGGATGGAGGCTGCGAGGACGGCCCATTTGTTGTCGGCCATCCAGGCCAGTGAGGGGATGGCATAGGCTAGGAAAGTTGTCGTCACCAGACCGATGATGGCGACGTAGAGCATGATGAAGAGCCAGAGATTCCACGCCACCAGGAAACCGATTTGATCGTTGAAGGCGAGGCGCGCCCATTCGTAGAGGCCGCCTTCCAGGGGCATCAGGCGATTGAGGTGGGCGACGACGAACGCTAGCGGGATGAAGAAGAGAAGCATGGCCGAGAGCCAGAGGACTACATGGGAGGGTCCGGCCTTGACCGCTGTGCCGAAAAAATCGGGGACGACTACTAATAGGATTTGGGCGAGGATCAGGTCGAAGAGGGTGAGTTCTCGGCGGAGGCCGGCGGTTTGGGATTGGACGGCATCTGTTTTGATGGACGGGTTGTGTGGGGTGGACACGTCGAAGCTTTAGGAATTGAAATTTAAAATCTTAGCTTGCCCGATCGAGAACCGAGATTCCTCCGCCCCTCGCGTTCGCTCGGGGGTCGGAATGACAAGGAGTTTTGGTTGTTGGCTGGCATCTGTTAGCTGATAGCTGATAGCTGAAAGCCCGTCCCACCGTTTCTTCTTATTTCTTTTCTGCTGGTTTTAGTAGCAGATCTTGATAGTCGAAGCTGAAGTCTGCCAGGGGGGAGACTGCGGCCATTTTTGCGTTGTCGATGCTCCCATCCGGGTTCAGGGCGAAGGTGACGAAGGCGTCTTCGATGGTGCGATCGCGCCAGTGGGCTTTGAAGGTGTCGTGTTGCCAGGGTTGCAGGTCGCCGATCATGGTGGGGGTGTGGTCGAAGGTAATAACCAGGCCGCCGTTTTCTGTGCGGATGGTGATGGGGCCGTACCAGGCGTCGTTGTAGAGGCCGGCGTATTTTTCGAGAGGCAGGGAAGGCTTGGAGTCGGCGGTGCGGGCGGCTTCGGCTTTCTTCATTGATTCTGCGGCTTCTTTTTCGTCCGTGTCTTTCACGGACTTGTAGGCGGCGATCCAGTCGGTGGGCGGCAACTGAAAGTAGTAGTCCAGGACGTGATAGAGGATGGAATCGAAAGAGCCGCCTTCTTCGGCGTTGGTGAGCACGACGATGCCGAGATTTTCTTCGGGCACCAGCATGACGCGGGAGACGAATCCGCCGACGCCGCCGGTATGGCCGACCAGTTTGCGGCCGTGATAGTCGCGCAATGCCCAGCCCAGAGCGTAGTCGGCAAAAGTTGGTTTTAATCCTGCTAACGGGGGCGCATAGGTACCAATCGGAAGAATGGTTTGCGGGGACCACATTTCTTTGGAGCGCTGCTCGCTGAACAGGTGGCCCTCGCGGTCCGCGAACTTGCCGCGATTCAGCTGCAACTGTACCCACTTGGCCATGTCGGAGGCGCAGGAATTGATGGCGCCGGCGGGGCCGGCGTTGTCGAGCAATTCGAAATGGATGACTTGCAGTTTGCCCTCCATGCGCGAATGGGGAAAAGCTACGTTGTCGCTGGGCTTGATATTGGCGTTGGTGACGTTGGAGTGGTTCATGCCGAGCGGCGTGAAAATGTGCTGGCGAATGTAGTCGTCCCAGGAGATGCCGGTGACGGCGGGAATGATCTGTCCGGAGGTCATGTAGAGCAGGTTGTCGTAGGCGTAGTGGCTGCGGAAACTGGAGGCGGGCTTCATGAAGCGCAGCTTGTAGATAATTTCTTCGCGCGTGTAGGTGGAGTGCGGCCAGAAGAGCAAATCGCCTTCGCCGAGTCCCATGCCGCTGCGATGGGTTAGCAGGTCGCGGATGGTCATTTCGTGCGAGGCGTAGAGGTCATACATGACGAAGCCGGGCAGACGCTGGTAGACGGGATCGTCCCAGGAGAGCTTGCCTTGGTCGACCAGCATGGCCAGGGCGGCGGTGGTGAATGCTTTTGTGTTGGAGCCGATGCCGAACAGGGTGAATTCGTCGACCGCCGTGGGGTCTCCCAGCTTGCGCACCCCGTAGCCTTTGGCGACGATGATCTTGCTATCTTTCACAATGGCGACCGCCATTCCGGGGACTTCGAAGGTCTTCAAGGAAGAGGCGACGTAGGCGTCGAGATCGGGGGGCGGGGACTGTGCCCTTACGAAGCTCACAAGAGTTAGACCAACGAAGATGATCGCGGTTCGTTTTAGGCGAGTGTGAGGCATGCAGGTCTCCGGGTGGTGATTACGTGCGAGAATTACGACGCGGAGATTAGAACACAGAAGCGGGGGATTCTCCGAGAGGCGGAGAAAGCTTTGGAGCGATTGGATTCGGATTAGCTTTGAGGGCGAGGGCGAGACGTCCTCGCGACAGCCGGCAGGGGCGCCGGCGCTACTTTGTCGGGCGGTGCGACGGAGAGAGGGCGGAGCATGGTTTCGCGGGAGTTTATATTTTGGGAAGTGGATGCGCAAGTTGACTTTCTGTTGCCGGGGGGAAATCTGTATGTGCCGGGGGCGGAGAAGTTGCTGCCTAACATCCGGCGGCTTACGGATGCGGCGCGCGAGGGGCGCGTGTTTCTCGTTTCGCATGGATGTTTTCATGCGCCGGACGATCCTGAGTTCAAGATCTTTCCGCCGCATTGTGTGAAGGGAACGGCGGGGGTGGAACTTGTTCCCGAAGCGCTGACGGATAAAATTGTGAGGGTACCGAATGACGCGGAGGCGACGCTGCCGGCAGATTTGTCGCAGTACCAGCAAATCCTGCTGGAAAAGCAGACGCTGAATATTTTTGAGAGCCGGCATGCGGACGCTCTGGTGCAGCGGCTCGGGAGACACGCTGAGTTTGTGGTGTTTGGAGTGGTGACGGAATATTGCGTGAGCTTTGCCGCGAAGGGCCTGCTCGAGCGCGGACGGCGGGTGGCTGTGGTGCAAGATGCGATTGAAACGCTGAAGCAAGAAGACGGGGAGAAAACGATTGCCGAGTTATTGCGATTGGGAGCCAGACTGACGACAACGGACCAAGCTCTCAGGGCGATCGGCCGCTGAAAGCCCGGCAGGGATGCTAGTGATGGTCGTGGTCGCCGTGATTGTGACGCCAGGTCCAGTATTGTTTTTGTTCTTCGGGAGGAAGTTTGCGGAAGTCGCGGTGCGGGTCGCGGTGATTTTCCGCGGCCCAGCGATGGTAGTAAACCACTTCGTCGCCATTCCATACGTGATAATCCGTATAGTACGGATCGTACACGCGATAGTAGTGATGATGCTCGCAGGCGATTCCTGCCAACGACGAAGTGAACGCCGCCGCCAGCAAGAGCGAACTCAACGGGTGCGAACCACGGCTCATGGTTTTTCTCCTTTGAAGAGGGAAACACTTGTCAGGTTAGTTAGTTGCTGAAAGGTGGGTAGTGGTTTCAGAAAAGTGCGTGGGTGTCGTTTGCTTGCGACTGCTATTCCGTTTTCTTTCGTGTGGTTTTTAACCGAGTCGAATTGTAATAGACTACAGTGTCTACCTCTGGAGGAGATTCAACATTGGCCGACCCATTGCGCATGCTGCTGGATTTGCCGGATCAGGAAAAGGCGGAGCGCGGGCTGGAGCATACGCCGCGTGAAATCTGGCAGCAGCCTGATACCTGGAGCAAAACGTACGAGCGCTGCCGGGAGCGGCGCGCCGAGTTGAACGACGTTTTGAGGCGGGCCGGAATCGGTCGGGGAAACACTTCTTCGCCCACCGTATACCTGGTGGGCGCAGGCACGTCGGATTACACGGGCAGGGCGCTGGCTCCGTTGCTGCGACGGCGGTGGGGTTGTGAGGTTTGGCCGATCCCCAGCACGACGCTGCTGACCGACTTCGAAGATTTTCACCGGCCGGGACGGGAATATCTCTGGATTTCGTTTTCGCGCTCGGGGGAAAGTCCGGAGGGCGTGGCGCTGCTCGAGCAGGCGCTGGATCGGCATCGCGAGATACGGCATCTGGTGATTACGTGCAATCCGCAGGGGCTGATGGCACAACTCTGTTCACGACATGCGGACCGCGCTCTGGCTCTGGTGCTGCCCGATGCAGTGAACGACCGCGGCCTGGCCATGACCAGTTCGTTCAGCAACATGGTGCTGGCGGG
>PLEA01000057.1 GCA_003136335.1 Acidobacteriaceae bacterium
AATATGCGATTTGAAAGACGATGTGCACGGTGGCAGGAAAATCCACCGGTTTGCCGTTTTGTAATGCCGGCTTGAAACGAATCTGTTCGGCAGCGTGCATGGCGGACTCGTCAAGCCCGTGGCCCAGACCCTTGATTACCCGCACCACCTGCACCGGCCCCGATGCGGGAAAGACTACCTGCACCAGCACTTCACCCTCGAGCCCCAGCTTGCGCGCCTCGTCGGTGTACTGCGGATTGGGTTTCGCCAGAATCTCTACCGGCTGCAACGCCGCCACCGCTTCGGTCTCTTTCGGTTTCGGCGCATCGACGCCTACTGCGGCCGCCGCAAAGCCGCCCGCCTGTACCGTGCCACGATTTCCCGTTCCGCCGTTTCCGCCCGGCGGCGGAATGGCCACACCATTACCAAACCCAGCGCTGGCTACCGTGCCGCGCACTCCGTTCGCTCCTCCGGTACCATTGCCATAACCCGGTCCTGGAGGAAGTACCGGTGAACCGAAATGCGCGATTGTGGCGCGCTTGTTGGGATCGCCATTGCCCGGCATTCCATGCGGGTCGCCGAAACCGCCGGTTTGCACCTTATCAATCGGCTGGTTTACCGTGGCGGGCGCGGCGCTCCCGGTCGTGAGCATGCCCGTCTTCACGGGCTCGCGCGGACGCACCGGTTCGGGCGTTGCGGGCGCCTCGATTTTCGCTTCAGTCAAAGGTTGATCGAGTTTCGGCGCGTCCTGTGGCTGCACCACGACGGGCCTCGCCTTCGGTGGTACTAAAGGCCGCGGCGCAATCAATTTCGCTACACGAACCGGCTCGGGTCGCTCGATCGGTGGCGGTGTCGGTTGCACTCGAGGGCGCACCACAGGCGGCTTGGGCGGCAGCGGCACCGAGGTATCCGGCGCGGCAATCGGCGTCACCTCGTACATAATCTGGGTCACTAACTTCTGTGGGAAAAACATGGGCAACGCCACGACCAGCGCCGCCAGCGCGACCTGAAATACTGTGCTCGTGAGCAAGGCGCTCTTGCTCAATTTGGCATCTGGCAGCAGGCCCAAACGCACCGGCACCGGCCGCTGCCCCATCATCTTCTTCCACGCCTCGGGGTCCGGAGGCCGCGTCGACGACGGTTGTGCCCCGATCCGCAAATTTCCAAATTGTGTCACTGTGCTGCTCATGGTTGATAGTTCGCCTAGTTTGAGGATTGCTATCCTGGGAACGGTTGCCCGCCCATTGCTTTCTATTCCGCTCTCCACGTCACGCTTTGTCTTCAGGCGGCCGTTCGTGATGAGAAGCCCAGTTCGGGTGGTTTGTGTGCGGTACCAGCGTACTGGCCCACACGAAGTGTCCGAATAGGACTATTGTACTAGTGTGGCTTAAGACCAATGTGCGAGATGGGCACATCGCTCTGTCTCCACCATAGGCCCGACCGTCAAGAAGAACCGACAACGCGATTTGGCCTGGCGATAGTTCCACGCCTTGGAGCGGGGAGTGCTCCAGAGAGCGGCATCGATATTCTAACCCGTAAATTGCGCCTTTTGGTGCGATAGTCTCTTTTGCTAAAAGATTAGCCTGCGGGTCAGCGCCCTGCAACCGGGATAATTGCGAGTTTTTCCTTCTCTTCAGCCACTAACGCGAGAGAAATCCGCAAGCTACTACAGGCTTTCCGCTTTCGAACGACAGAACTTCGGGTATAGAACGCTCTTTAGCCCAATGGCACCGTGACGCGATTGACAGGCTCTTAAGGCTTTCATAGCTCGAAGCCAAAGGTCGCGATGGGCGTACCGCGATAAATCTCGGGCAAGTGATTAATTCCACCGCCAACGCTTCCAAAGCCACCCGTTTCGTAGCAAGGTGGTTGCGTAAGTTGACGGCAGACAAATAGAACCGATAACGTGGTGGAAATGGACGCCTTGCGGCGTGGCCCCTAAACACTTCGCCTAAACACTGCCTAAACACTTAAGGATAACTAAATTGGGCGATGAGCGTGTCGCGGACCTTGAGACCAAAACTACAGGGTTTGCCGGGTGTGCACCGCTTAGCCGGAATGATATTTTCGCAGCGTCACATCGACACGCACCACGCTGGCATGGGCAAATCGATGCGTTGGACATCTCAAACTCATTGCCGTTCCATCGGACCCCTGTGAAAAATCGGCGATTAATTTCGGCTTTTGATCGCGTAACCAACTCATAGTCGGGCAATATTGGCGCTGCAGGCATCGCTCTCGATTGCAGAAAACATTGTCTTTGTGATTCACCGTACTGTCACCAGCTTTCTGAGCTAATCATCGAAGAACCCTGAGGTAGAGCATGAAGCTAAGCCTTAGACTTATCGCTTCACTCGTGGTCAGCATCAGCTTGGTTACGTTCGTCATGGCCCGTAACCAAGTGCGTGCGGAAAAAAGCGGCCTGCGTACCGACCTCGCGCGCCGCGCTGAAATCCTGACCGAAAGCCTGCAGGAAACCACCGGACCTGTCCTGGTGAGAGGAGCGGTCGCACAGCTCCGTCGCATCGTCGAGCGGTTTGGAGACCTCGAACACCTTGCCGGTGTCGCCATCTACGATCCGCAGGGAAAACTGCTGGCCGGCAGCGCCAAACTGGGCAGTAGCGCGGACGTTCCGCCGAAAGTCTTCGACAATTGCAAAGCCAGTGACATTGGCGTGGGCGGCTTTGAGACCATCGCTAGTTCTCCGATGTATACCTATGCCTTGCCGCTTCATCGCGATACAGCACTGGCGGGCATTTTGGTTACTTTTCACGATGCGCGCTACATTGAAGCGCAGAGTGCGGATATCTGGCGCAGCGCTCTGTGGAACGTGATCGCAGAAGTTTTGCTGGTTGTGCTCATCACCTTGCTCATTATTCGTTCCACGATCGTTGGACCCATTACCCGGATCTCGCAGTGGATGAAAGACCTGCGTACCGGCAAAGCTGGACCTCTTCCTCAAGCCGCAGACGGTCACTTCCTGCAGCCACTTACATCGGAAGCCGCGTCGCTGGGGAAGAGTTTGGCCGAGGCGCGCATGGCCGCCACCGAAGAAGCGCGCTTGCGCGAGGCGGGCGACACGCTGTGGACTCCGGAGCGACTACGTGCCGGCGTCCACAAGCGCCTGCGTGGTAATTCATTGTTTGTCATCTCCAATCGCGAGC
>PLEA01000304.1 GCA_003136335.1 Acidobacteriaceae bacterium
ACCGGCTACCTGATGCAGTACTGGATGTCCGCGGTCGCCTATCCGCTGAACATCGGCGGCAAGCCCCCGCACTCCTGGCCGGCATTCATTGTCATCACGTTTGAGATGACGATTCTTTTCGCCGGAATCTCTGCGGTGTTCGGCATGCTAGCCCTGAACGGCCTGCCCATGCCCTACCACCCGGTATTCAACGTGCCACGTTTTGCGCTCGCGTCCAAAGATCGCTTCTTCCTGATCGTGTTTTCCTCCGACAAGAAGTACGATCCCGCAGGCACGCGCAGATTCCTGGAAACCCTTGACCCGCGCTCGGTCTCGGAGGTGCCCAGTTAACATGCTGCGCTTCCGCAAACTTTGGATGCTCCTGATGGCCGGGTGCTCCATCCTTGCGCGTTCTGTGCGCAAGGGTGGGATTCCGCCACTGCCCGATCCCTGGGGTTTTCTCTGCGTACCCTCGCCGTTTCGATGCGCGAAGCCGCTTTTCGTGGGGACGCTGCTGCTGACAATTGCACTTTTCTCAGCCTGCCGCATCGACATGCACGTCCAGCCCCGCCAGAATCCGCTCTCTCGCAGCGACTTCTTCTCCGACCAGCGCTCGGAGCGTCCGCCCATCGAAGGCACGGTCGCCCGCGGCCAATTGCACGAGGATTCCTATTTCTATACCGGCAAGATCGGCAACAATCCCGGCGATGCGATGCCGTTCCCGGTAACCAAAGAAATTCTGGAGCGCGGTGAGGAGCGCTTCAACATTTTCTGCGCGCCTTGCCATTCGCGATTGGGAGACGGCAATGGTTTTGTTCCTTCTCGTGGATTTTCGAAACAGCCGCCATCGTTCCACATTGCGCGTCTGCAGAAGGCGCCGCTGGGATATTTCTACGATGTCATCACCGAAGGTTTCGGCGTCATGCCCGACTACGCCTCGCAGATCCCGCCGCTGGATCGCTGGGACATCGTGGCCTATGTTCGTGCCTTGCAACTGAGCCAGAATGCGACTATGGCGGATGTGCCCCCCGGACAAAAGATTCCCTCCGAGCCGCTGAAGTTCCGGGAGCCGGGTACAGGTGCGAGCCTGCCGGCCGTCTTGCCCGATAACAATTCGAAACCCGAGGAACAGAAATGAGCACGGCGCCCGTGAACCATCTCGATCTGACCGCCCCCCGAGTGGTGAAGACCATTGGGCAGCGGTCATTGATTGTCGGCGTCGTCTTCGGCATTATCGCGGTGATCCTCGCGTTCTTTCGCCCGGAGCAGTTTTTTCGCGCCTACCTGCTTGGATTCATGTGCTGGCTGGGCGTGGCGCTAGGTTCCATGGCGATCCTCATGATCCGTCATCTGACCGGCGGCGGCTGGGGCATGGTCATCCGGCGCATTCTGGGCGCCGCGATGCGAACGGTGCCGCTGCTGGCGCTCCTGTTTATTCCCGTCATCTTCGGAATACACAGGCTGTACATCTGGGCACAGCCTCTGGATCAGGTTGTCGACAAACATCTGCNNCGGTGTTTTATTTCGCCATCTGGAATCTGCTCTCCTTCCTGTTGTCGAAATGGTCGAAGCAAACCGATCGAGCCGGCGCCCCCGATAACACAGGGCGTTTCAAGGCGGTCGCAGGTCCCGGACTAATTCTCTACGGGTTCACGATTTCCTTCGCCGCGATTGACTGGGTCATGTCGCTCGATCCCAGCTGGATTTCCACCATCTTCGGCCTGGTCATTCTGATTGGCGAAGTGCTATCGGCCATGTGCTTCGCGGTGGTGGTTGAGCGCATTCTGTTCGACTACAAGCCGATGTCGGAAATGTTGAAGCCCGACTTCGTGCACGACCACGGCAAATGGATCCTCACCTTTGTGATGGTCTGGGCCTACTTCAACTACTCGCAGTGGCTCATCATCTGGGCGGGCAACTTGCCCGCGGAGATCACGTATTATCTGCGGCGCTTGAACGGCGGCTGGGGATATGTCGGGCTTTTCATTGTGATCTTCCACTTCGCCGTCCCCTTCGCGCTTTTGCTTTCGCGTCCCTTTAAGCGCACCATTCGCAAGCTGGTTTGGCTGGCAGTGTGGCTGATGTTCATGCGCTATCTGGATTTGTTCTGGATCATCGAGCCGAATTTTTCCAGGACTTTCATCCTGACGCCGGAGGATGTGGTAGTCCCAGTTGCCATCGGCGGCTTCTGGCTGGCCTACTTCTTCCATAACCTCGGCGCGTTGCCGCTGCTGCCTGCCTATGATCCCTCAGCCGGAGAAGTTCTGGAGCCGGCCCATCATCACCAAAACGCATGAGCAACGAAACTCATCCCGTGAAATCGACAGGCAACGGCAGCTACGAGCGCCGCGACATCGGCATCGCGCCTGTTCTGTATTTCCTGGCAGCCCTGGGGCTGTCTGTACTGCTCGTATACCTCGTTGCGGACGGGATGTATTCGTATCTGGAAAAACGGTCTGACGCGCAGCAGGCCCCGATGAGCCCGCTGGTCACGAACGCTCCGAGGGACACCCGCAAACTCTCGGCTGACTACAAGGATTATCTGAAGCAGAACTTCCCCAGCCCACAGCTGGAAATCGACGAGCGCGGTCAGTTGGATAAGATCCGCACAAATGAAGCCCAAACGCTGGGCACCTACGATTGGGTCGACCAGAAGGCCGGCACCGTCCGCATCCCGATTGATCGTGCGATGGACTTGATCGCGCAGCGTGGACTTCCCGTTCGCTCGCAATCAACCGCGGAGGCGCCAGCAGTTCAGCCCTTGAACAATAAAGCGGCGAAGATTCAGTCGGAAGAGACGAAAGGACCCAAGAAGTGAGCGGTCAGAATCACAACTCGAATTCCGCGGCGCGAATCGTGCTGTCAATCGTGCTGCTGGCGGCCACCGCTTGGGGACAGGCGATGACGAAAGGCATCATGTCCCCTCCGTCCAACGTCCGCCCGCCGTATTTGCAGAACGTTGGCATTGAGCAACATCTCGACGCGCAAGTGCCTCCCGATCTCGCTTTCGTCGATGACACCGGCCGCAACGTGAAACTTGGCGACTACTTCGGCAAGAAGCCGTTGATCCTGAACCTGGTCTACTACAACTGCACTATGCTCTGCGGCGAAGCTCTGGCCGGGCTCACTGGCGCCATGAAGATGGTGAAGTTTGATGTCGGCAACGAATTCGATGTGATCACGGTGAGCTTCAATCCGCAGGAAACGCCCGACATCGCAGCCGCCAAAAAGCAGGACTACCTCAAGCGCTACGGCCGTCCCGGCGCCGCGTACGGCTGGCATTTCCTGACCGGACCCGCCGAGTCGATCAACGCGCTCACCAAGGCCGTGGGCTTTCAGTATCAGTACGACCCCAAGATCAACCAGTATGCCCACGCCACCGCCATCATGGTTCTGACGCCGCAAGGCCGCATCTCGCGCTATTTCTACGGCGTGGATTATCCCCCGAAAGACCTGCGCATGGGATTGGTCGAAGCTTCACAGGGCAAGATCGGCAACGCCGTCGACCAGGTGCTGCTGTACTGCTATCACTACGATCCTGCTACCGGAAAATACGGCGCGATCGTGAGCAACATTTTGCGGCTGGGAGCTGGCCTCACCATTTTGATCGTGGGCGGCCTGCTGCTGATTCTGTTCCGGCTGGAGAAACTGGCGCCGCCGCGAAGAAGCTGGGGGCAAACAAAATCGGGTCAGGCAGGACCGGGTCCAACAGGATATGTTCGATAACTTTCCATTATGGCCGGCGCGGGCCTCCACGGCCGCGGGCAACGTCGATGCCCTGTTCATCTTCCTGCTCATTGTGTCGGGATTGATGACCCTGCTGATCCTCACCGCCCTCGTCTACTTCGCTGCGCGCTACCGCCACCGTCGCGGCGTTCTGGCTGAGCAAATCGAAGGTTCCATCCCGCTCGAATTGACCTGGACGACTATCCCGCTCTTCGTGTTCCTGGTGATCTTCGTCTGGGGAGCGGTGGTGTACTTCAAGAGTCGAACGCCGCCTCGCGACTCGACCGAAGTTTACGTGGTCGCTAAACAATGGATGTGGAAACTGGAACACGCCGAGGGCCAGCGCGAAATTAACGAACTGCACGTCCCCGTAGGCCGCGACGTGAAGTTGATCATGACCTCGCAGGACGTGATCCACAGCTTCTACGTTCCGGCCTTCCGCATGAAGCAGGACGTGCTCCCCGGCCGCTACACCGTGGCCTGGTTCCGCGCAATCAAGCCCGGCACCTACCACCTGTTCTGCGCCGAATATTGCGGCACGCAGCACTCCGGCATGATCGGTTCCATCGTGGTGATGGAGCCCGCGCAGTTCGAAGCCTGGATGAGCGGCGGCACGACTGGTCCACTCTCCGCCTCGGGAGAAAAGATCTTCGCCGAACTCGGCTGCGTCACTTGCCATCGCACGGATACTCCGGGCCGCGGTCCGAACTTGCAGGGAGTCTTCGGCAAGCCGGTGCTGCTGGAAGACGGACGCACCGTGACCGCCGACGAAAATTACATCCGCGAATCCATTCTCGATCCGGGGGCGAAGGTGGTGAACGGATTCAAGCCGGTCATGCCGACGTTTCAGGGGCTGGTGAGTGAAGAACAATTGAACGCGCTGGTGGCGTACGTGAAATCGCTGTCTCAACCCGGCACAGCCGGGACCAGCGCGGCGGCCGCTACGCCGCAAAACGATTCCAATGCCGCAGGAAGTCAGGTGCAATGAGTATGGCTACCGTAACGGTTCAACCAGTTGAGCGCGAGAATTATCTGAACAAGGAGTACGGCGTCGGCTCATGGCTTTTCACCACCGACCACAAGCGCATTGCGCTGCTTTACCTGATGTCGATCACCTTCTTCTTTTTCATCGGCGGATTCTTCGCGCTGCTCATTCGCCTGGAACTGCTGACCCCCGTCGGCGACCTGGTTCAGGCCGACACCTACAACAAACTTTTTACCATGCATGGCATGGTGATGGTCTTCTTCTTCCTCATCCCGTCAATTCCCGCTGTGCTGGGAAATTTCCTTGTTCCCATGATGATCGGCGCCAAGGATCTCGCCTTCCCGCGCATCAACTTGCTGAGCTGGTATCTCTACATTATCGGCGGCATCATGATGCTGCACTGCATGCTCACCGGCGGCGTCGATACGGGTTGGACCTTCTACACGCCTTTCAGCACCGCTTTCACCAATACCAAAATTGTCGAGGCCGGACTGGCCATCTTCGTCGCGGGATTTTCCTCCATCCTCACCGGCCTGAATTTTGTGGTCACCATTCACCGCATGCGCGCTCCGGGTATGACGTGGTCGCGGCTGCCGCTGTTCATTTGGGCGCACTATGCCACCAGCATCATTCAGATTCTCGGGACGCCCGTCATCGCCATCACCATCGTGCTGGTCGCGGTGGAACGCACCTTGCATCTCGGCATCTTCGATCCCAGGCTGGGCGGCGACCCGCTCCTCTTTCAGCATTTGTTCTGGTTCTATTCCCATCCCGCCGTCTACATCATGATTCTCCCCTCGATGGGCGTGGTCACCGAGATCATTGCCTGCTTCGCGCGCAAGCGTATCTTCGGCTATAGCTTCGTCGCGTTTTCGTCGATTGCGATTGCGGTCTTCGGCTTTTTAGTCTGGGCGCACCACATGTTCGTCGCTGGAATTTCCGTCTATGCCGCTCTCGTGTTTTCTTTGCTGAGCTATGCGGTCGCGGTACCATCCGCCGTCAAAGTTTTCAACTGGACCGCGACCCTCTATAAAGGTTCCATCCACTACGACGCGCCCATGCTCTATGCCTTCGGCTTCATTGGCTTGTTCACCATGGGCGGCCTGACCGGCCTGTTCCTCGCCGCACTGGGAATCGACGTCCACGTCACCGACACCTATTTCGTGATCGCACACTTTCACTACATCATGGTCGGCGGCGCGCTCATGGGTTATTTGGGAGGGCTACATTTCTGGTGGCCGAAAATTTCGGGCCGGCTCTATCCCGAAAGCTTGGCGCGGCTGGCAGCCTTGATCGTTTTCCTGGGCTTCAATCTCACGTTCTTCCCGCAGTTCCTCCTCGGCTACCTTGGCATGCCGCGCCGCTACTTCCAATACCCGCAGGAGTTCCAGGTGCTGAACGTACTCTCGACCGCTGGCGCCACGGTGCTCGGCGTTGGTTATCTGCTTCCCATGCTCTACTTCCTGTGGTCGATGCGCTACGGCAAGCCCGCGCCCGACAATCCGTGGAACGCCGCCGGCCTGGAATGGATGACATCGTCGCCGCCCACGACCTTCAACTTTGAAAAAGAGCCTGTCGTGACCTGGGAAGCTTACAACTACGACGAGTTGGACGCGCCTCACAAAGAGGAGGTTCCCGTTGTCCGATAGCACGGTCGTTGGTCTTCACCACGAAGAACAGCACCACCCCGAACTGCTGCACCACTTCGCCGAACCGCAGCAGCAGCGCGATGCCGCCAGCCTTGGCATGTGGATTTTCCTGGGCACCGAAGTCATGTTCTTCGGCGGATTGTTCTGCGCCTACCTGATTTATCGCCGGTGGTATTTCGGGGATTTCGGCGCCGCCAGCAAGTCCATCGATGCCACGCTCGGCGCCACAAACACGGCCGTCCTCATCTGCAGCAGTTTGACCGTGGTGCTGGCAGTATGGGCCGCGCAGACCGCCCGTAGGACTCTTCTGATCGGCAGCCTCGTCATTACCATGCTGCTCGGTCTGGTCTTCCTTGGCATCAAAGGCAAAGAATACAAAGATAAATTCGAAGAGCATCACGTTCCGGGCGCATCCTTCAGCTTCGACCACGTGCCGATTCCAGGGCATGCCGATCAATACGCCAACCCGCGCCACGCGGAAATTTTCTTCTCACTTTATTTCATCATGACCGGCCTGCACGCGCTGCACATGATTATCGGGCTCGGTCTTTTTGCCTGGCTCTTGTTTATGGCATGGAAGGGCCGCTTCACTCCCGAATATCACACGCCCGTCGAAATCGGCGGGCTCTACTGGCACTTCGTCGACATTGTGTGGATCTACCTGTTCCCCTTGCTCTACTTGATCGATCGGCATCCGTGAGGCTTAGTTATGTCTGAGGCTTTATATGTCTGAAAACTCAAAATCTTCGCCACTGAAAATGTACTTCGGCATCTGGATCACTCTGCTCCTGTGTACTTTCATCACTTACAAGGCCGCCTTCATCGAACTCGGCCGCTTCAACGCCGCCGTCGCTCTGATCATCGCCACCATCAAAGCGCTTCTCGTGGCTCTGTTCTTTATGCACATCAAGGGCGCTCACGAAAAACTTCTCAAACTGGTCGTAATCTCGACAGTTTTCTTCCTCTTCATTCTTCTAGCTCTCTCCATGGCCGACTACGGCACCCGAATGTGGAGTTGATCGGGATCAGTGATCCACGTAGGGACAGCCGCCTCGGCTGTCCGCCGGGCCCGGCAGTTGGTCGACAGATGATCTAAGCAGCTGATCTCGCTAGATGATCACTCCGCTGCCGCCCAATCTGCGGTATACTCGCGCCGTCGATTTTTCCCACCGCGCACTCACGAGGTGACTTATGGCATTCTGCAATTCTTGCGGCGCAACTCTGAACCCGGGAACAAAGTTCTGCAACAAGTGCGGAACTGTGGTCGCTGCGGGCACATCTGCTCCTGGCGCGAATTCGGCGGTCGCTGCGACGACTCCTCCGCCTGCTCCGGTTCCCACAGGCGGCAGCAGCGCTCTCAAAGTCATCCTGATCGTCGTCGCCGTGATCGTCGGCATCGGAATTCTTGGCGTGGCCACGGTGGGCATTATCGGCTATCGCATTGCCAAAAGCTCTCACGTGACTCAGAACGGCGATCACGTCAAAGTCGATACCCCCTTCGGCACAGTTGAGACTTCCAAGGATCCGGAGCAGGCCGCCAAAGATCTAGGCGTCGACGTCTATCCCGGAGCGGAAGTACAGCGGAACGGCGCCTCCTCGGTTTCGATGGGAAACATGCACACCGTAACCGCACTCTTCGAGACTAACGACGCACCAGACAAAGTCTGCAGCTTTTACAAATCAAGGTTTCCCGGTGCGATGGTGACCACCTCCGAACGAAATCACTGCACCATTGTTTCCAATAATCAGAAGAACATGGTGACCATCAATGTCGAGTCCCGTGGCGAAAATACCAAACTTCAGATTACCAACGTGAGCAAGAAGTCCTCCGACTAAGAAAACTCGGCCCATGCACGACAGAGTGGCAGATTCCGCCCCGGCCCCGAAGTCCTCACGAACTGACGCTTCGGGACTGGCCGAGGCTCTGCGCTCCCGCGTTCGTGGCGGGCTTCGCGGCGACGTCCGCTTTGACCACGGCAGCCGCGCCCTCTACGCGACCGACGGCTCGAACTACCGCCAGGTCCCGATCGGTGTAGTCCTTCCCCACGACACCGACGACGTCCTCGCCGCCATCTCCGCCTGCCGCGAATTCGGCCCCCCGTTACTCTGCCGCGGCGGCGGCACCTCCCTCGCCGGACAGTGCTGCAACGTCGCGGTCATCCTCGACTTCTCGAAGTACATGTCCCGCATCCTCGAGATCGATCCCGCGCGCCGCATCGCCCGCGTACAGCCCGGCGTCGTCCTCGACGCGCTCCGCAACGCCGCCGAAAGGCATCACCTCACCTTCGCCCCCGATCCCGCCAGCCACGACCGCTGCAC
>PLEA01000501.1 GCA_003136335.1 Acidobacteriaceae bacterium
TCATACTGTTTGTGTTTTGGGTGCTGGGCTTTGCGCTCCATTTTGGGGGCAGCCTCATTCACATCTTAATCGTGGTTGCGGTCATCTTGCTGATCTACAACCTGGTCACCGGACGGGGAGCACGCGTCTAGCGCTCGAACCCCGTTTCCCATGGCTGCGCGAACCGGCCCTCTTGCCAAATATCATGAGAAGCGCGACTTCGGCGTAACGTCGGAGCCGCGCGGCAAGAAGGCCGCTCGCGCGGAGCGTTTGCGCTTCGTGGTGCAAAAACATCACGCTACGCGCCTACACTACGATTTCCGGCTCGAAGCCGGCGGTGTATTAGCCTCCTGGGCGGTCCCCAAAGGACCGTCTTTGGACACGTCCGAGCGACGCCTTGCGATGCATGTCGAAGATCACCCGATGGACTATCGGGAGTTCGAAGGCACGATTCCCAAAGGACAGTACGGAGCCGGCTCGGTCATCGTCTGGGACGAGGGCACCTACACGCTGGCTGACGGCACCGATCCGGTTCGCGAAATTGCCAACGGCAAGATTAAGTTCGTTATGTCGGGCACACGTTTGCGCGGCATGTTCACGCTAGTTCGCATCAAGGGTCGCGAGGGTGAGAGCGGCGACCCGTGGTTGTTGATCAAGGATCGCGACGAACACGTCGATACGAAGCGCGACATTACCGACGAAGCGACGTCGGTCAAGACCGGCAGGACGCTCGAACAGGTTGCCGCCAACCCGCGCTCGGCCATCTGGAATTCGTCGCCCGCAAAGCGCGCTGGAAAGAAGGCCGCGCTTGGAGCGTCCAAGCGCGATCGCGTGCCGGCGATTTCCTCACCGATGCTGGCGACTTCGATCGACGAAGCCTTCGACGATAACGCATGGCTGTTTGAGATCAAGTGGGACGGATATCGCGCGATCGCCTTTATCGAAGACGGCAAGGTCAGGCTGGTGTCGCGGAATCAGAATGAGCTGACGGCGCGTTATCCGGAGTTGAAGGATATGGCGCGCCTCATCAAGGCGAAGACGGCGATTCTGGATGGCGAAGTGGTGGCGCTCGATGAGGAGTGAAAAGCGTCGTTCAGTTTGATGCAGCAGCGTACGGGATTCCGTCCCGGAGGGCGGCGGGCGGCGGGGAATGCCGATGTGCCGGTGCTGTATTACGCCTTCGACCTGCTGTATCTCGATGGCTACGACTGGCGGCGCGTGCCCCTCGAGGAACGGAAGCGCAAGCTGGCGTCGCTGGTGGTGGCGGGCGATGGGGTGCGATATTCCGATCACTATGAAGAGCGCGGCAAGGCGCTATTTGAGATCGCACGCAAGAAGGGGCTGGAGGGCATTGTTGCGAAAATTCGTACCAGTTGCTATGAAGAGCGCCGCAGCGGAGAGTGGCTGAAGATTAAGATTCTCCATCGCCTGGAAGCTGTGATTGCCGGATACACAGAAACCAAGGGCAGCCGCACGCACTTTGGTTCGCTAGTGCTCGGCTTGTATGACAAGCAAGGGCGACTGATTCATGTGGGGCAGGCGGGAAGCGGCTTCAATCAGAAATCGCTCGGCGAAATTGCGGACGTGTTGAAGAAGCTGGAGACGAATAAGAATCCATTTTTCGGCGACGTTGACGCACTCCGGAAAGTAAGTTTCGTGAAACCGGAGTTGGTGGCCGAGATCGAGTTTGCGGAGTGGACCGGCGGGACGAGCGCGGGCAGCGGCCCGAAGCTGCGCGCTCCGGTGTTTC
Organism: Acidobacteriaceae bacterium; assembly: GCA_003136335.1. The sequence goes on from PLEA01000501.1 coordinate 1,730, forward strand.
TAGGTTTGCGCGACGACAAAGACCCGAAAGAGTGCGTGCTGGAGGATGCTCCGGTTTAGTTCTCCGGGATCTTTTCCAGGCGTCCTTACAGGACGCTTCATCAAGGTGATCCTGCCCGCCACTGAAAGTAGCGAGCTACTATCGGGCATCCCTACGGGATGATCGTGAACGGACGGTAATACCGACAGCCGAGGAGTACGACTGACCTACTTGATGTCCTTCATCGCCAGCAGGGTGCCGTAGTCTCGGCCGCTCGGGTCCACGGCGCGGGCCACGATCGCTGCGAACGCATCTCTCATCTCGGGGTACTTCGCTGCTAGAGCCTTGATGACGGCCACATTGCCCTGGTAGGTCTGGTTGCTATTCGAAATATCGGCGGCCTGATACTTTACGATCAAATCCAGATCGTTGCCCACAATTTCGGGAAAGATCGAGATCAGCTTGTAAGTAGCGGTTCCAGCCGTCAGGTCGACCGTCTTTCCCACCGGAAGGTCGGCGGGTTGTGAGCCCTGTGCTTCGTCATAGAGCTTATCGGTGGCCAATGTGCTCATGAAGGGCAATGGGGATATCAGGTTGCGAGACTGGGCATAAAAAAACCAGGCATTATGCAACTGGCCCTTAGTCTTGTATTCCCGGGCGCGCGCCAGGAACCAATCGCTGTCGTGTCCTGTGACTTGGGCGGTCTTGATGTAAAGGCCGCCTATTTTCCAGTCGGTTCCCGCCTGCTGCAGAATTAAGCTAAACATGGTTCGGCCCTTCGGGGAACTCGCGTCGAGAAGAACCACACCGTACTTGCCGGCCGGCAGATTGTCGAGATAGAAGACAGCGCTGCCGGAAGTCTGGCCCGTCTTGCCGAAAACTCCGCAGTAGAACTCGGCGTGGGGGGCTGGCTCCGAGCCGTCGAGCAGAAATACGCCCTTCACGGTGGCCTGGGCAGCCGCGAGATCCTGTTGGTGGTCTTTGATAGTGGTCTCGATTCCGGAGAAATCGGAAGCGAGGCCGGGGATGGCATTCTCGCGCAAGGAGGCAACGTCGCCTCTGATGGCCATTCCGAAATNNGCGCGGGCGCTCAAGGGCGAAAATGCCAGTGCTGCCAGGGCAATCCAGAGAGCGAGAGTGAGGCTGCGGGCCAGATTCATTTTGAACTCCGCCTTTACTTTCAGAGAGTTGAAAAGGCTGGGTTCAGTTTACGCTGCTTCAGCCTTACCCTGTTAAGATTTAGGACCAGCTGAAATGGTTGACTGCAATCCAATTGTAGATGGTTCCGGTTCGTGGCGTCGCATCCAACAAGTGCAAGAACGTGGTGTTTGCACGTTCCATCTGGTGGGACATTCCGCCAGTCATTAATAAGCCTTGCGGGTGATAAAATTGGTAAGTAGGCTCTGTGTGTCCCCCGAAATCAGATTCCTGGGAGGGGTAGCATGAGTACGGGATGGAAATTCAATAAGGCGGTCGGAGTCTTCCTCCTGTGCCTCGGTGCGCTGTGCCTTGGAATGGTGAGCCCGGCGAATGCCGAGTCCTCGCAAAGCCAGCCGACAACGAAGACAAAGACAAAGAAGCCGCAAAAACCTCTGCCGCCTCCCCTCCCATCCGGGCCGACCGGGCCGGTACAGCAGGTTCCGCTGGATTCGATGGCGCCGNNGGTAACCCATCTGGGGCCGGGCTCGGCGCGGGATGTCATTGCCGAATTATTGAATGGATCGCGGTTTAACTATGTACTGCTGGGCTCCTCGGCGGACAGCTCCGTGCTGACGCGCGTGGTGCTCGTGGCAAAAACCGGACCGGATGCGAATCCCAATACCCCTCAAATAGCCGAACAGCAACCGGGGATGCAACACCCGGGAATTTCGGGCGCACCGGGGATACAACTTGACGCAAATGGTGCGGAAGCAAACCAGGAAAACACGGATGACGCCGCCGACCAGGCGGCCGCGGAGGCGGAACAACCGCCTGCCCCTTCGGATCAGCCGGGCGTGAAGACTCCGCAGCAGATGCTGCAGGATATGCAGCAGCGACAGTTGCAGCTCCAGCAGCAACAACAGTCCGGGCAACCTCCCGTTCCGGCCCCGGTCGTGCCGCCGCAGCCCCCACAGCAGCAACAATAAGCATTGAGGCCGCGCTCAGAGGCGCGGCCTTTTCAATTTAACCTGGGTCTTTAGCTCACGAAGTTAGGGGTGGTTTCCACGAATACTTTCAGAGCGGGGCGCGAGCCGAATCGCAACCGGCGAATCGCTCGCAGTCATGGTTTTCTGGAGGAGATCCCAGTCACGCTCTACTTCTGTTTCTGATAGTCCCTTCTGCGATCCGCTCCGCAATTCAGACTGAAGGCGCGCCTCGAGCAGCTGACGCTCCATTTCGGGAGGAGCGCCTCCGTTCAAGACATTGTCAGCGGCGACGCCGATTTGCACCCGACTCTCTCCAACCTGCACTTCAAGAACGGGCCGGCCTTGATCGTCGACGCCGGTCTTGGCTTTCGATTGCAGTCTCGCCCACACCTTGTCGACTTTCCCTCCCGATTTTTCCGGGTAAGCGCCGGCCAGGAAATGTTTCAGTTGCTGTTGGTAGGCTCGGCGATCTTCGGGGTCAAGCGGCCGCTCCGGGGCTCCGCCGACCACGAAGACCATGGCGTTGCGCGCCGGCTCGAAGTGGCCGGCGCCGGTGCCGACGTAGACCGCGGCTACGCATCCCGCAAAAATGGGGCTGACCACGACGCTGGGCACTATATACTTTTTCGCCTTAAAGAAAGATTCGACCACGCCATGCACATTTGTACTGCGCGGCATGCTGCCGGGAACCTGCGAGATGATGAGCCGCGAAAACTCCAGTTCGGGATGACGCGCACTGAACTTGGTGAGCATTTTCGCAATCTGTTTCGGCGTGGTAATGCCAACGTCGGCAACCAAGCTGCGATGCAAAGATTTCGGATAATAGAAGTTGAGCACACCTTTGGCGAAATCGGCGCAGTTGTTCGTAGCAAGGTGGAAATGAGACTGGTTCGGCGACGCATTGTATTTGCGAATCAGCGCATCGTCCTGTTCTGGGGTGGTTTCAATTTCGAAGCCGTAGATGGCGCGATCGTAGGAAGATCCGACGAGTTGGTACCAGTTCCCGCCGGGAGTTTCGCCATGCTTTACGTCGGGGACAATGTCTTCCAGATATTTGCGGCGATAGCGGTCGCGCAGGAAGGCGGCCATCTTCCCGTTGGCGAATAATGGCACGTCTTCGGGGCGTTCGACCGCATAGAGGTAAGGAATCAGAGGAATCGCAACCCAATCGTATCCCCCCACGCCATCGTAGCGGCTGAGGACGATCCCAGTTTCTCCGGGGGAACAATGGCGCAGAATGAGGGGGGTATCGGCGCACACGCCGGAAAGATAGACGGCAGCATGACCGGTCGCGGTAAAGAATCCCATCTTGCCGTAGGGCTCTTCAAGCAGGAGAGTGGCCGAGGCGCTCGCCAAAGAGGCGCAAGCCAAGACCATTCCGACTAACTTGCTGAAAACGCGCCGCATTGGTTGAATGTGGCGTGGAAACATACTCCCCCAGAGGACTCAATCTAACCCACTTAATATAGAACCCTTTAGGCAGAGATCAGTTGCTGGTAATCGGAAAAACCAGTCACGGGAGTTCCAGCAAATTAGGGTCGGGAAACCCTTATAGCTTGGCGAAGATAAAACGAAGATGAAAGGTCAAAACCTTCGAACTCTCGGGAGACCGTGGTGTACTATTCCGTGGGCGTCGTTAACCGCGTTCTGGCCCACTGTGCGCTTTCCGCAACGGATTCGTCTTCATCGCCAGCCAACTGATCGAGCAAAGGAAGGAATTCTTGGTTTCCGCTGTTTCCCATGGCGATAGCGGCATTGCGGCGGAGGCCATTGCGCTTGGTGCGACGGATCGGCGATCCGCGGAAGGCTCCGCGAAATTCCTCTGCGGACATTTCGGCGAGCCACGTAAGAGCGGGGTTCACCAAGCCGGCACGAGGTTCAAATTCGGGCACCATCGATGCCGGGGCTTTGCGGTTCCACGGGCAAACATCCTGGCAAATGTCGCAGCCGAACACGTGACGGCCCATCCCAGCGCGAAGACCCTCTGGGATCGATCCACGTTTTTCGATCGTGAGATAAGAAATGCATTTGTTGGCATCGAGTTGGTACGGGCCGAGCAGCGCATCAGTCGGGCAGGCGTCGATGCATCGGGTGCAGGTGCCGCATCGGTCCGGGGCGGGAACGTCGGGCGCGAGTTCGAGGGATGTGAGGATTACTCCCAAGAAAAGCCACGAGCCTTTTTTCTGATCGATGATGCAGGTGTTCTTCCCGATCCAGCCCACTCCCGCATACTTCGCATAAAGGCGCTCGACGATCGGCCCGGTGTCAACGTAGCTGCGAGTGGTGAGGGTCGGCTGTAACTCTGCGGGCACGGTCTGATGCACGGCGGCTTCCACCTGCTTCAGGCGGCGCAGGACCGAGTCGTGGTAATCTTCGCGGCCCCAGGCGTAACGAGAAATCCATCCGTGGTCGGAGTCGTGCACTTCCGTGGAGTAGGGATTTCCTGTGTTGTAGTTGATGGCGCAAACCACAACGCTTCGTGCCCAAGGCGCGACGCGAGCAAGCGAGCCCCGTTTGAGATCTCCGCGATCATCTCGCGCTTCCATGTATTTCATTTCGCCGGCATGCCCAGCGGCAATCCATTTAGGAAAATGTTTGAGTTCGGGGGCATCGGCAGCAGGAGCAATGCCCGCAAGATTAAAACCGGCCTCCGCGGCTGCCCGCTGGATAACGGCTTTTAGATCGCTGATCTGACTTGCCAGGGATCACTCCTTAGAAGCGATGCCAGATGGAAGGAATTGCTAAACGCCCAGCTTCTTCACTTCCTCGCTGTAATACTTGCGGTAGAGGATGTCCCACTCTTGCGAGCCTTCGAGGATGGTGCGTTTCTGGCTCTCGATTTTCTGCCGGGCGGCAACGTCGATTCGGGCTTCCCGATTGAGCAGTTCTTCCAGAATTTTTCGGGTTTCCTGGCGGATGGTGTTGGGGTCTTCGATAAACTCGACCTCGTCCATCTGCTTCAACACGTCGGAAACGGCCCGGGCCAGCACGTTGACTTTGTCGCGGCTGAGTCTCACAGCACCGCCTTGTACTTGCGCACCAGTTCGGTCTTCACCTTGCGGAACATTTCCTGGTAATTGGCGCCGCTGTTGCGCATCTCGTCAGAATAGGCTTCGAGGATGACGCGCACTTCGTCGTTAATGCGGTCCTCCAGCGAGAGTTCGTCGACCAAAGCAGCATTCACTCGCTCGGTCACCGCGGGAACCCTCGAGGTCTCGATGAACTTGCCAGCAATCAGTTTCTTGGTGACTTCACGGGCCAGATGGCCCACATATTCTTTGGAAAGAAGCATCTGTGGATTGGGCGTCCTGCGTGCAACAGTTTGTCAGTTATGAATAAAAAAGTGTAACACAGCGGAGCATTGGGCCGCGTCAGATGGTGGCTGAATTTGGATGAAAACAAGTTCCTGCTAGGGAATTTGAGCCGGAGGCTGGTCGCGCAGGATATAAACAAATTGCCGGATCTCGTGGCGTTCGCGTTCTACCTGCTGCGCTGATTCTTTGGCGATCTGGTCATAGATGTGGAGCTCAGCTTTGGCCTTCGCGGCTTCTCCAACCTGGCGATAAGCCTGAGCCAAGCGATAATGCGCCTGATCCATTTTCGGATCCGCCTGAATGGCTTGCTGGTAATCGGAAATCGCTCTCGGATAATCTTTCTGCTCGGAGTGGAGAACTCCCAGTTGGAGGTAGGCAGCGGCGAACTTCGGATCGAAATGAATCGCATTGTTTAGCAGAGATTCGATCTGCGCCGCACGGGCCGTGTCCGGTGAACCCCTCCGCAGTTTCCAAAGTCCGACTGCATAGTAGAAGTTCGCCTCGGCGTTCCCCGGTTGCTGCGTAACAAAACGGTGTAGTTTGTCGACAATTTTCTCCGAGGGCGTGGGCTCCGCGCTTTGCAGCCTACCCAGAAAAATATAGGGGATGGAATCGTCAGGATTCAGGTCGGATGCTTCGCAAATTCTCTCCACGGCCTGATCGTAGGAGCCGCGGGCAAACCAGGCTGCGCCCAGTCCGATCAACATGCGGACGGAATGAGGGAACAGACGGCTGCCCTTGGTGAAGACTTCCGCGGCGGGCTCCGGAGCGTGGTGCAGCAGAAGTTCGGATCCCCAATCGAAAATATAGGGCTCGCGCGGATCCATTTCAGCGGCCCGCTGGTACTCACGCACAGCCTCCAGGGAATTGCCCAGTTTTTCTTGCATATCGCCGAGCAGGTGATGGAGTTCGGCTTTGTCCTCATGCACAAGTAAGGCTTGGGCACTCTCGCACGCCCGCACATAATTGCCAGCGTGCGCGTTGGCCAGCGCCAGATCGTAGGAATTTTCGTAGTCGTTGGGTTGGAGTTCGCCGGCGCGCTCCAGATACGCGAGAGCGTCGCGCGCTTTCCCGTTCCCGTCCAACACTTGGCCCAGAAGATGATTCACCTGAAAGCTGTGGGGTTCGCGTTCCACACTCTCGCGCAGCGATTTCTCTCTCTCCGACGTGGCAACAGGCTGGGCCGCGGCGGGGGCTTTGCTTAGGGAAACCGTTTCCTTGGCAAGAGTTTCCCGGGTTCGCACAATCGTGTCNNCGGCGCTTGCGCCGAGACCGGTGGCGATGTTGGAGTTTTTGCCGGCAGCAGAATGAGGTCGATGTTCTTTACTTCTTGCGGACCGAAGAAGAGTGAGGGGATTTCCGTATCGCTGTATCCAGCCATCTCGGTTCGCAGAACATAGACTCCGGCGCGCAGCGCGGCAAAACTGAAGTTCCCTTGCAAATCCGAATGAGCCGTTTGCACCTGCGTTGTTTCCTTGGCCTGCAGGTGAACGGTTGCACCGGCGACCGTCCTTCCTTGCGAATCGCGAACGGCACCACGTAACGAAGCCGACTTTCCTGTCTCTTGAGCCTGCAGGCAAAGCGGAAGCAACGTAAGAAGGACGAGCGCGGCAAAGGCGCAGCCTATCACACGCGCGGACCTGAGTTGCCGTGAGACTACGCAGAGACCCATGAAGATCGGCGCTGCTGCAACGATCGAACGAAACCTGGTTTTTAGTCGTTGTCGCGCCTAGTCGGGCATTTTATCTTCCAGCATCGCGGCTCGCAACCGAATCCTCTCTTGTGAAGGGGGAAAGAAAAGCGCTGGCGGATTTCACGCATCACAAAATAGAATGCAATGTTTTGTGACAAGTCTGGCGAGATCGTCTGCAGATTTCTTGGCATTCTTGAAGTGCATCCAGGGGGATAAGATGGGATTGGTCCGGCTGTGGAGAATAGGAATCGCAGCGCTGTTGCTGACATGCCTTCCAGGCTGGAGCCAGCAGTCCTTCGGGAAGCGCAAGATCATCATCGACCAGGACGCAGCCGGCCCTGGCGGATCTGACCAACAGGCCATCCTGTTGCTGGTCCAGTCGCCGCAAACCGAGGTGCTTGGCATAACGGTGGTGACCGGCGATGCCTGGCTCAAAGAAGAGGTCGCCCACACCTTGCGCACGCTCGAGGTCATCGGGCGCACTGACATTCCTGTTGTCGCTGGAGCCGGGTATCCACTGGTGAGGCGCAAAGAAGAGACGGAACTCTGGGAGCAGCAATACGGCTCCCTACCGTGGGTGGGCTCGTGGACTCCGCAACGGTACCACCCGGCAGATCAGTTGGGTGAAATGCCGGAGGGAAAGCCCACCACCAAACCAGCGGACGAGGATGCAGCGCATTTTCTGCTGCGCATGGTCCACAAGTATCCGCACGAAGTCACGATCTACGGGGGCGGACCGATGACCAACCTCGC
>PLEA01000233.1 GCA_003136335.1 Acidobacteriaceae bacterium
ACCAACGAAATCTTCATCGAAAACGGCCGCTTCCACGGCAAACAAATCGCGGAGGACCTGAAGAAAAACCTGCGGCCCGGTTTCCGGCGGGATGGTCTCACTCCCCAGCAATAAGCTTTTTCACAAGCCTCATCTGGGAGTTGCCCAAAGCGGAATCCTCGCAAAGTTCTTGAGGCAATCAGGAAGCAGACAAAACAAAACCTCGGGCAGGTTCGCCCGAGGCCTGAAAAACAGATAGTGAATCAGCTAGCCGCGCAGCTTGCGCCGTATTTGGGTAGCTATACCAACCAATCCCGTGCCCAGCAAGGCCAGTGATCCTGGTTCAGGGACCGGACTGGTTTCGCCTTCAAAGATGCCGGCCTCCGAGTTGGGTGTGATGTAGAGAACTTGGCCGTTTGACGGATTGATGATTTCCGCATACAAAGCCGTTCCATAGGGAACGCCACTAGCGGTTACCGAAAATGGCATGCTGGTGATTGTCCCCAGGTTTGCATATCCAAAGGCGACGTTTTTGTAGTCCATTCCAAGTGCCTGCCAGGTGGTGGGGATCGCACCAACCCTCCGCTTGTTCTTCATAGTGATTGGATTTTATCGGCGAAGCTGGACAGCCCATTAAACGACACGCCATTGACGGTCCCCCCCATCCCGTTAGGGAAGGCTGCCACGATGACGAGTTCATCTCCAATGACCGACTTGCCATTGACGGAGATGGTGAAAGTGTCGCTTCCCAACAGGACGTTCACGCCGCCCGTCGAATTGTCCCTACCAGTTCCGTTAAAGTTCACGACGTTAGGAGCCGGACGGGTTACCGCTTTTATTTGTGGGACAGGTGAAAGAGGCGAAATCGTCACAGGTATCGGCTAGGGTCGCCCCTGAAAAGATCAGAAGTAGAGAAGCCGAAACGGCCAGAAGTCTCGAAAATCCACGCATAGTGATAAGGGTCTCAACCCCGTCACCTAGGTTGCACGACTCATGCCACACGCAGTTACGGTAATGCACGAACTGCTGTTTCGTATGCTGCTGTAAATGAATAGGTTAGAATTAGTCGGCTTGGACGTTAAATTCCTCCCTTCGCGCATCGGTGAAAACAGTTGCACGACTTTTGCCAGGCTTTTAACAATTGCCCTGGGTTTTTCTGGAGAAAATGGCACGAAAACGGCGCGGAGCACAGGAGCCCGGCTAAACTTGAAGCCCGCATGGAACCCCAACCGGAGCGCACTGTCCCATCGATTTCGCTTGCGTCCTACACTCGCCTGCTGCGTCACAACCGCAATTTCCGGCGGCTCTGGCTGGCGCAGATTGTCAGTGAGATCGGGGATTGGTTTTACACGCTTTCGATTTACACCCTGCTGCTGCAGTTGACCGGACACGCCGGTTCTGTAGCATTAGCTTTAGTTCTACAGGTTTTACCGCAGACGCTGGTCGGTCCGACGGCGGGCGTGGTGAACGACCGGGTGCGCCGCAAGAACGTCATGATCGCGGCCGACATCGTGCGTTTCGTGGTGGTGTTGACGATGTTGTTCGTGCGTTCCCGCTCGACGGTCTGGCTCATCTATTCCTTGCTGCTGGCGGAAACCACGATGGCCGCGTTCTTTGAACCGGCCCGCAGTTCAGTAATTCCCAACATCGCCACCGAGGATGAAGTCCTCGTCGCCAACACCCTGTCGTCGGCGACCTGGTCGGTGAACCTGCTGATTGGAGCGGCCGTCGGCGGAGTGGTCGCGGCTTTTTTCGGACGCGACGTGGTCTTCATTCTTAATGCACTTTCGTTTCTTACGTCGGCGTTGCTGATCAGCGGAATGCGTTTCGCCGAGCCTCATGCCGAAGCCGCCGCTCCGCTGCGCCCGCGCGATCTCGTCGACTACTCTCCGGTGTTGGAAGGGATTCGCTACATCCGCAGTCACCCGACTTTATTGCCGGCAGTTTTTGCCAAAGCCGGCGAATTGATGGTGGGACCAAGTTGGGTCATCTTTACGGTGATGGGCGCGCGAGAGTTTGCCGTGCACGGGCGCGGCATCGATGCTGCGGGCGGGGCCATGCTCGGCATGAGCATCCTGCTCGGCGGACGCGGCCTCGGGGCGATGGTGGGGCCCGTGGTGGCGGCGCGGTGGGCGGGACGCAGCGACCATCGACTGCGCCTCGGCATTCTCTTCGGCTATCTCACCATCGCGTTCGGGTACTGCGTGCTGGGCGCCAGCCGTAGTGTCTGGATGGCGGCCGCTTGTGCCATGCTGGCGCACGCGGGAGGCTCGACGGTCTGGGTCTTCTCCACGACCCTGCTGCAGTTTCATACCGAAGACCGCTTCCGTGGGCGCGTCTTCTCCGCGGACCTTGGCCTGGGCAGCCTTACGTTCGCCATCACCGCGTATCTGGCTGGGCGCTTCCTGGATGCGGGAATCTCAGCCCGCATGGTCGCGACCAGCACGGGTTTGCTGATGCTGATCCCGGCCGCGATCCTCGCGTTCGCGCTCCGTGCAGGCCGGTCGCATGCGTTCCCCGGTTCGCATCGCGAGACGTGACTTCATTCTGTTCGAGGCGAGTTGTAGGACATGGATGATGATAAGTTAGAAGCTGTGGCTTATCATTCACAATCGATAAGAGAGATACTTGCGACCAGCTTATGATGCCGTTGGTTCGTCCACCCGGTCCTAGGAATCGCGGGATCATCGGGAACTTCCCGTTGGGAAGCCCGGATCCGCTCGGACTGTACACGCAGTGGGCTCGTCAATATGGTGACATCTTTTACTACCGCGTTTTTTCCCGTCACATCTATTTCCTCAACCACCCCGACCTTATCGAGCAGGTTTTGGTAACCAACTACCAAAGTTTCGTCAAAGGCGAAGCCCTCCAGTTCAACCGCCGGATCTTTGGAAACGGTCTGTTAACCAACGACGGAGATTCGTGGCTGCAGCAGCGGCACCTCATCCAACCGGCTTTTCACCGGGGCAGAATTGAGTACTACGGCGACACCATGGTGGCCTATACGGAGCGGATGATGGCCGCCTGGCACGATGGTGAAGTGCGTGACATTCATCTGGACATGATGCACCTCGCGCTGGAAGTTGTGGCTAAGGCGCTTTTTGATGTCGAGATCACGGCCGACAGAGAAAGAATCGCAGATGCGCTGAACACGTTTATGGAACTGGGCTCGCGCGGGCGAATGCTGTTACCTCCAATTCTTCGCCTCTTGCCAACCGCCGACAACTTGCGTTACTGGCGTGCCGCCCGTCAACTGGATGACATCGTATACCGCCTTATTCACCAGCGACGCTCCAGTGGCGAGATTGCCGATGACTTGCTCTCTGGGTTGCTGCAGGCTCAGGGTACAGGAGGGCGTGCGATGTCGGACGAGCAGTTGCGCGATGAGGTGATGACCCTTCTTTTGGCGGGTCACGAAACCACGGCGGTTTCGTTATCGTGGACTTGGTATTTGCTGGCGCAGTATCCAGAGGTGGAGAAAAAGCTTTGGTCAGAACTTCGAGCGGTACTGAACGGCAAAAGCCCAGGAGTGCAAGACCTGTCCAGATTGCCTTACACGGAGCGAGTAGTGAAGGAGGCCATGCGTCTCTACCCCCCAGCCTGGGCGATTGTTCGAAACTCTCTGAAGGACTGCGATATTGGTGGTTATCGAGTGCCGGCCGGAGCGACGATCATGATGAGCCAGTGGGTGATGCACCGCGACCCCCGCTATTATGACCAACCCGAGCGATTCAACCCGGACCGCTGGTTGGATGGGCGCACCAAAGACGCTCCCAAGTTCATTTATTTCCCTTTTGGTGGAGGACCACGCACTTGTATAGGCGCGTCCTTTGCCGCGATGGAGGCCGCCTTACTGCTGGCAGCGATCGCGCAGAGGTATCAAATCCGGGTGACGCCAGATTTCCCGGTCGAACCATTACCCACGATTACACTCCGACCCAAGTACGGCATCAAGGTGACCCTCACCCAGCGCGTTGACGGTTAGTTATTGGGCCCTCGGAACGCTAGAACAGCATTGAGCCCACCGAAAGCAAAAGAGTTGGAGAGAGCAAATTCCACCTGGGCCGGACGAGCGTGATTCGGCACCACGTCCAGATTGCAATCTGGGTCAGGGGCCGTAAAGTTGGCCGTAGGCGGAAGCAGGCCATTCTTTAACGCCAAGACTGTACAGACCGCTTCCATTGCACCGGTAGCACCTAAAGAATGGCCGTGAAGTGACTTTGTGGAACTTACGGCCAGCCGGTCGGCATGAGCGCCGAAGATTTCACGAATGGCACGCGTTTCCAGGGGATCATTAATCTGCGTGCCCGAACCATGGGCATTAATGTAACCGACTTGCTCGGGCAGAAGCCGAGCATCCCGTAATGCCGCTCGCATCGCCAGGACTGGGCCATCGCTCGACAGACGCGTAACGTGATGGGCGTCCGCCGACATTCCAAAACCCACCACTTCCGCATGAATCATCGCGCCTCGCGCCCTCGCCGCCGCCAGAGGTTCCAATATCAGCATTGCGCCGCCTTCCCCCAAAATCAAGCCCCGCCGGTCTTTGGAGAAAGGCCGGCACGTATCCGGCGATATAACTCGCAGGGCCTCCCAGGCCTTTAAGAAGCCAAAGCTGAAAGGAGCCTCGCTGCCACCGGCAATGGCCAGTTCTGCAACCCCATTGCGAACCATCCAAAAAGCTTGGCCGATGGCATGGTTGGAGGAACAACAAGCCGTAGAGATCGTGTAGGCAGGTCCCGTTATGCCAAACTCCATTGAGATATGGCTGGCGCCGGCATTCGCCATGGCGCGAGGAATGACCAGGGGATCGACTCGACTTTGATTGCGTTGGTAAAGTTTCGCGAACCCTGCGTCTTGCGTGGACTGGCCGCCCATGCTCGAGCCGGTCACAATCGCGGCCTTCTCGCAAAGCTCCGGGGCAAGTTTGATTCCAGAATCCTTCAGAGCTTCCCGGGCCGCAATGACCGCGAATTGAGAAAACGGGTCGAGCAATCGTGCACGGCTAGCTTCAAAGTGTTTGCTGGGGTCATAACCGCAGACTTGAGCGCCGTTCCGAAACCGTAGTTTCGAAAGGTCAATGGAACGAATCGGTGCGATTCCAGATCTGCCTTCGCTGACCGCATTCCACGTTTCAGAAGTATTATTGCCCAGGGCACAGATCACGCCCAAGCCTGTGACGACCACTCGCCGCGCGCTCATGGCTTACCACCAGGCGTGACACGATCGAGGGAAGAGTTCACTGCCAGACTCGTCGGCTCATTGTTTCTGCAACCCGGCGACCTGCCATTGTGCGAACTGGTTTGCGGCAAAGCGAGCTGCAGCTCCCGGCACGTTCTCGATCTCTTGCAGAGTCTTCGTATCGGGCTCGCCTGTCGCAGCTATATGCAGCCGGTAGTATCCGCGACTGTGGAGGATTACGGTTCGGTCTGTACCTGCATGTTGGGGCGGCACCTGGAAGGTGAGGTCAGCGGTGTCTCCTATATTAGGCATTGCCAAGTATTGATCGTCGTTCGCGGCTAACTCTGGCAGCACATTTTTTCCCTGAAGATCCTTCGCCGTCGCCGGCTCGATCTTCTCAACATTGACGGGGCTGTCTGCAGTGTAATCCACGGCAAACGAGTTGAGCGCCCAAAAGCCAGCGGGAGGTTGAATGCGAATGCGCAATTGATCCCCTTTCACCCGGCTCACATCCAGCAGGACGATTCGGTCTTTCGAGATAAACGGACCCGTCCCGGGCAGAATCCCGCGCACCTCCCATCCTGTGGCTTCCTCAACATCAATTTTCAACGCGAACAGCTGCTCGCGCACTTCCCATGCAAACAGGGCGTCGCGCGCAGCCTGGCTCTGGTCCATCGAGGCATACCACGCACCGACGTCGCGCCCGCGCAGTTCGACCATCTTCTTGATCATGTACGATCCCCAAAGGCCGGTTGCAGCGTTGGCGACCAACTTCACTTGGGTCGCACCTGCCGGCTTTGGAAAAGTCATTACGATGGCGCTCTGCAAATTACCGTTGGCGTCGGGCACCGCGGGCGGTTCCCAAATCAGACGGTCCGTGGCACGGAGCCAGAGAAGCAGATCATGTCCGGCAGCATCCCGCGCAGATAGTGGGGCCTGCGGCGCCGCCAGAGTATGCAGTTTGCCCCGCACATCTGCGGCCACGCGGGTTCCCGCCGCGTGGTCCACAACCCAAAGCTCGGTCAG
>PLEA01000670.1 GCA_003136335.1 Acidobacteriaceae bacterium
CGCCCTGGCGGGATAGCCGAGGCGGCTGTCGCTACGCGAGGATTGCCACCAGCATGAAAATCTTTGGAGGCCTACGTCTAGTCGATTTTTACTATTGCAATGGCGTTGCTGTTTGCTACCTTGCTTCCACACAGAAATCCGACCTGAATCTTAAAGAAAAGAGGTTCCGAATGAGTATTCAAAAAATAGCGAGTCCAGTGGTCGCAGTCTGCGTTTTCGCGGCGCTGCTGGCCGCGGGCAGCGATACCGGCAAGTCCGTTTCGGTGAACGGTTATGTTCTCGACTCAGCCTGCGCGTTTACCAAGGATCTGAAAAAGCCCATCAGTGCCCAGTGCGCTCAGGCTTGCGCGCGGGCTGGGTCGCCGCTGGTGATCCTGGCGGACAACGGAACGATCTATTGGCCGATCGCTGACACCACGCCTTCGGCGGGTCAGAATGAGAAGTTGCTGCCGTTCGCCGGACAGAGAGTAACGGCCAGCGGGAAGGTGTACGCGCGCGGCGGGTCGACCGCGATAGTGATTGAAAAGATCGGAGCGGAGACGGCGCAGAAATAGATAGTGAACAACTCAGGTGGAAGCTTCGGTTGGCTTCGCTGTTGCCGGTTTGGAGGGCCCCGCAGGGCTTCGCCCCTTTGACTTGCTGCGCTCGCTCAGGGCTGATTCTGGCAGGACAGCCGAGGCGGCTGTCGCTGCGTGGGCATCGTCCCTACCAGATCGGCTAACCAAATCTGCTAACCCAGGCTTGGCAAAAACGTCTACTTCCGAGTAGAGTACTGTTCGTCCCGTTTCCCAAAGTCCCATACAACAGGAGTCTTCTCCATGCGTCACGCAGTGATTGTGCTCGCGGCCGTATCATGCCTGAGCGTGTTGGCCTACGCGCAGAGCGCCGAAGAACTCGTCAATAAGAATATTCAGGCCAAAGGCGGAATCGAAAAGATCAAGGCGATCAAGTCAATCCGCATGACGGGAAAACTGAATCTCGGCGGCGGATTCACGGCTGCGGCGCTGCAGGAAAATGAGCGCCCGAACCTGGTGCGCGAGACGTTCTCGCTGCAGGGCATGACCGCCGTGACCGCATACGACGGCACAACCGGCTGGCAGATCCAGCCCTTCGGCGGACACAAAGATCCCGAGTTCATGGGTGAAGACGACCTGAAGGACCTGGTGCGCGACGCGGATTTCGACGGTCCGCTGGTGGATTACAAGGAAAAGGGCAACACCGTGGAGTTTCTTGGTCACGACGTGGTCGACGGCGACGACGCCCTCCGCCTGAAAGTCACTTTGAAAGACGGAGACATCCTCTACTACTATCTTGATCCTGATACCTTCCTGGAGATTCGCAAGGAGGTACAGGAGTTTATCCGCGGCTCGGTGCGCGAGAGCGTGACGGACATGGGATCGTACAAGCCGGTGGCGGGCGTAATGTATCCCTACTCGATTGCGCAGGGAACGAAGGCGAATCCGGCCGCGCAGACGACGACCATCGAGAAGATTGAAGCCAATGTGCCCATCGACAAGGCAGACTTTGCCGTGCCGGCTTTTTTGAAGCAGGCGCCCAAGGGCGATGCCGAGAAAAAGTAAGTGGGCTATCTCAACCGGCCGGACAGCCGAGGCGGCTGTCTCTACGTGGACAACTTCTGATTAATGAGGATTTCTCAATGAATGCACGTGCTGCTGATCGCGGTTTGATGATGATGATGAAGTTGAGCTTGTGGTTGGGGATCGCCCTGCTTGGTTGCTCTGCTCTGGCCTTTGCCCAGAGTAGTTATAAATTCGACGCGGCCACGGTATCGGGACTGCCAGCGCGCAACATCGGGTCGGCCACCATGAGCGGGCGGGTTGCGGCTGTGGATGCAGTCGAGCAGGACGGGCGCATCACGGTTTTCGTAGGCGCAGCCAGCGGCGGCGTGTGGAAGTCGGTGAATGGCGGAACGACCTACAAGTCGGTCTTCGATCGCGAGAATGCGCAGTCGATCGGCGCAGTGACTATTGATCCGTCGAATTCGAAAACGGTTTGGGTGGGCAGCGGCGAGGCTTGGGTTCGAAACAGTGTCTCGGTCGGAGATGGGGTTTACAAGTCTACCGATGGAGGCGAGAACTGGACCAACGTTGGACTCAAGGACAGCGAGCACATCGCGAAGATTCTGGTCGATCCCAAGGATGGAAACAATGTGCTGGTCTGCGCGATGGGACATCTGTGGGACGACAACGACGAGCGCGGAGTCTACAAGACGAGCGACGGCGGCAAGACGTGGAAAAAAGTTTTGGCGGGCGCGAATGGATCGACGGGCTGCGCTCTGATGGCCATGAGCCGGCAGGAACCGAAGACAATGTACGCCTCGATGTGGGATTTCCGGCGGCAGGGCTGGACGTTCCGCTCCGGCGGGCCGGGTAGCGGGCTGTTCAAGTCGACCGACGGCGGCGACCACTGGACCGAGATCAACGACAGCAGCGCGAAAGGCTTGCCAGCCAAGCCGTGGGGACGCGTGGCTGTGGCAGTCGCGCCAGCCAAGCCGCAGGTCGTGTATGCCAACATCGAAGCGGAAAAAGGAAGGGGGCTGTACCGTTCGGATGACGGTGGCGCGAGCTGGAAGAAACTCGATGCCAGCAACTACATGGTGTGGCGTCCGTTTTACTTTGGCAACCTGATTGTCGATCCCAAGGATGAGAACAAGATTTTCAAGCCAGACCTCATCCTGCTGTACAGCACCGACGGAGGCAAGAGCTTCAACGTAGTTTCAGGCGCGGATCACGGCGATTTTCACGACGTTTGGATCGATCCCAAAAATCCCAACATTGTAATTGCCGGTGATGATGGCGGCCTGTGGCGCAGCGAGGATGGAGGCAATCGCTGGAAGCACCAGATGAACCTGCCGATTTCGCAGTTCTACCATGTGAGCACGGACAGCTCTGATCCATATCACGTTTATGGCGGACTGCAGGACAACAGTTCCTGGGTGGGCGATTCGTCTTATCCGGGCGGGGTTTCGAATTCGCGCTGGGAAAACATGTACGGCGGAGATGGCTTCTGGATGTTTGAAGATACGTCGGACCCGAACTACATTTATGCGGAAGCACAGGGCGGAGAAATCGGGCGCATCGACCGCCATTCGCACGAGATTCGCGGGATCAAACCGCTGCCCAACTATGGGGAGAAGAAGCTGCGCTTCAACTGGAATACTCCGATTCACATGAGTCCCACTGAAAAAGGCACGATTTACATCGGAGCGCAATTTTTGTTTCGCTCGCGCGATCACGGGCAGTCGTGGGATCGCATTTCGCCCGACCTAACGACGAACGATCCGGAAAAACAGAAGCAGGAAGAGTCCGGCGGCGTGACCGTCGATAATTCATCGGCAGAAATGCATACCACGATTTATTCGATTTCGGAATCGCCCAAAAAAGGGCAGATTATCTGGGTCGGAACCGACGATGGGAATCTGCAGATCACGCGGGATGGCGGCAAGACTTGGACCAACGTCGTCGGCAATATCGCAGGCCTGGGGAAGTTTTCCTGGGTGTCGACGGTTGAGGCCAGCCGGTTCGAGGAAGGCACAGCCTACGCAACGTTTGACCGCCATACTTTCGGGGACATGCAGCCGTACGCCTACAAAACGACCGACTATGGCAAGAGCTGGACGGCGCTGCCGGCGCAGGAGAGCGGAGCGCGAGGATTCGCGCACGTGATCAAGGAAGATTCGGTGGACCCGAACCTGCTTTTCCTGGGAACGGAGTTCGGGCTATGGATTTCCGTCGACGGCGGCCAGCACTGGGCGCAATACAAAGGGAGCAACTTCCCTGCCGTGCCTGTCGATGACATAGCGGTGCAAGCGCGCGAGAGCGATCTGGTGCTGGCGACGCACGGGCGCGGCATGTGGATCATCGACGACATTTCACCGCTGCGCGCTTTGACGCCGGAACTGATGGCGAAGGAAGCGGCTCTGATTCCGGGCAAGGCGGTGCAGTATTTCGATACCTTCGGCGGATGGTCTGAAGGGGATGAGACCTTCACTGGCCGCAGCCGGCCCGGCGAGGCGCAAATTACTTACTACCAGAGGGCGCGGCACATCTTTGGCGATCTGAAGATTGAGATTCTTGATCAGAATGGCAAACAGGTCGATACCGTAGCCGGGAGCAAGCACCGGGGATTGAACCGCGCGAGTTGGTCGATGCGAGTGAAGGCTCCGGCTGTGCCACCGGCGGCGAGCGCGTTGTTTGAGGCGGCGCAGGGTCCGCGTGTGCTGCCCGGCACTTATACGGTGAAGATGACGAAGGGCGACAATGTTTATACCGAGCAGTTGAACGTAGTTGTCGATCCGCGGGCGAAGTTTTCGCTGGAAGATCGCAAGGCGCAGTTTGAATTGACGATGAAGGTCTACCACACCATCGAACACATGACTTACTCGGTCGATGCGATTGAAGGAGTGCGAAACGCGGCCAATGCCCGGGCGGCGAAGTTGCCGGAAAAAGATCCGCTCAAGAAGCAGTTGCAGGATCTGGCGGCGAAGTGCGACGAGCTGCGGTCGAAGATTGTAGCCACGAAAGAAGGCGGGATGATCACGGGAGAAGAACGCATCCGCGAACTTCTGGGGCAACTCTATGGATCGGTCAACGGCTATGAGGGACGTCCGGCGGATTATCAGGCGGCGCGAGCCCAGTCTCTGGCGCATGAACTGGAAGACGTGATTGGAGATTTCCAGAAGCTGACGCAGAAGGAACTTGCTGGGATCAATGCGGAATTGAAGAAGAAAAAGGCGGAGGGCATTTCGGTGCTGACTGAAGCCGAGTGGCAAAAAAAGCGCGAGGGTGAGGGCGGAGCGGCAACTGGGGCGGGCATGCTGGGAATGGTAGGCGGAACGCGAGAGATGGATTAGCGGCGCGACCGCGTTCTCTTTACAGTTTCGGCGCCGTTGCTGGGCGGCGCAGACGTAGCACTGCCATCCCTGACAGCGTCCAGCGGACGTACCGCTTCCGGCGCCGAGGGCGGGGATGCCCTCGGGACAGCCGGCAAGATGCCGGCGGTACGTTTTCTCCGCGACAATCAATCACGCGTTCGCCACACTCTCGCTCATTGTCTCTTCCCGCATATCAACAACCCGCACTCTTCCATTTGATTCCAGACGTGGGTGCGAGTATGGTGGTCTGTCCCACGAATGGCTAACGGAGAAACCTCAGGAGATTGCCAATGCTGAAACGATTCATTATCTCGATTTTTGTGCTGACCGCTCTCGGAGCGCTCGCGTTCGCTGCCGATGAAAATCAGAACGTTTGCAAGGGTGATCCCGACAAGTGGCAACAGCTTTTTGACGGTAAGGATTTGACCGGGTGGAAGCATGTTGGCCCGGGCGGCGACACGGTGGAAGATGGCCTGATCCGCACCCACGGCGGCATGGGACTGCTCTACTGGACGGGTGGCAAGATCGGCAATTGCATGATCCACGTGGTGTATAAGATGCGCGATGAGAACGACAACTCTGGAGTGTTCGTTCGCATTCCGATTGAGCCGCGCGAAGAGTGGATGCCGGTGCACTATGGATTCGAAGTGCAGATCGATAACCATCCTGAGACGTCGAAAGAGGATGAATACCATTCCACCGGGATGCTGTATTCGCTGACCAAGCCGCTGGCGAAGGCGTGGAAACCTGGGCCCGAGTGGAACACGATGGACATCACCCTGGATGGGCCGCGCACGATCGTCACGCTGAATGGAGTGAAAGTCACGGACTATAAGGATGGCGATCCCGTGCCGGAGCGCAAGTTTGATTTTGAGCCGCAGCGCGGTCCGCGGCCTAACTTCGGCTATTTCGGTTTGCAGAATCACAGCGACAACGACATCGTGTTTTTCAAGGAAGCAGCGATTAAACCGCTCAAGAAATAATTGGGTTTGCGAAATAGATCGCAATCAAAACCATTCGGAGGGATTAGCATGAAACGCATTCTTTCGCGACGCGCATTCTTGCAGGGGAGTGCAGCGGCCACCGCTGGTGGGCTGCTGGCTTCAAAGACTGTCCGACTGGAAGCTCAACCGTTCCCGCGAGCCGTGGCGCCGAGCGATCGGGTTCGCTTTGGCATGATCGGAATCGGAATGCAGGGTTCCGGTCTGCTGACGGACGCTATCACAATACCCGGAGTGGAGTGTGTCGGCGCCGCCGACCTGTATGACGGACGACACACCCTCGCTAAAGAAATCACTGCCAACCCAAGTCTTCCCACTTCGCGTCATTATCGGGATTTGCTCGATCGCAAGGATATCGACTGCATTGTGGCCGCAGTTCCGGATCACTGGCATCGGCGGGTGGTGGTCGACGCGTGCAATGCGGGAAAGGATATCTATTGCGAGAAGCCCATGTCCCACAATGTGGCCGACGGATTGGCCATGGTAGAAGCGGCGCAGAAAAATAATCGCGTCGTGCAGATTGGCTCGCAGCGCGTCAGTTCCGTGCTTTGCGCCCAGGCGCGTGAACTATATTCGGGTGGAGCGATCGGCGATGTTGAGATGGTGGAACTCACGCTGGGGCGAAACGATCCCACGGGCGCGTGGGAGTATCCGCCTCCGACCGATCTTTCTCCGGAAACGCTGGACTGGGACACGTGGCTCAATGACGCTCCCAAGATTCCGTTCAATAAGCTTCATTTCGCGCGCTGGCGCTGCTGGAGAGCCTACGGCACCGGAGTGGCGGGCGATCTGATGGTGCACCTGGTCAGCGGCATGCTGGTCACGCTGGGATGGAATGAAGTGCCCAAGTCGGCGACGGCCATGGGCGGAATCTTCCGCTTCAAGGACGGACGCGACATGCCCGACCTGCACACCGTGCTGTTCGATTATCACGGAATTCCCGTTTATGTGCGTCTTGGACTTGGAACGGAGACGCCGGAACTGGCGCGGTTTATGGGGCCGAAGGGACTGCTCGATGCCGGAGAGTTCGAGTTGCGGCACTCTCCGCAGTCCGGCATCGATACCAGTCCCAGCTACTACAGTTCCAGTTTCCCCGCGAAAATGAGGGAGGCTTATGTGAAGCAGTGGCATGAGGAGCACGATCCGCCGCTCGGCAAAGAACCTATGCAGGACGACACCGTGTATCGCGGACATGACTGGGACGATATGACTCCGCACTTGAACGTATTCTTTCAGTCGGTGAAGTCGCGCAAGGCGGTGACGGAGGATGCGGTCTTCGGCAACCATGCTGCTATCGCCTGCCACATGGCAAACGAATCGTATTTCCGCCAGAAGCCCGTGACGTGGGATGAGGCTTCGAAAACCATTAAGTCCTAGCAGGCTGCTAGAAACTCTGTTTGATGACCGAATGCTGCCTTGGCGGCTCCGCCGCTGATTTTGCGGCACTCACGACGCGACTGGAAGCCGCGCCCTTTCAAAACTGAGCCCCGAGCCTAGTTTTTCAAAACTGAGCCGCAGGCCTAGTTTTTCAGCAGCCGCTTGAACCCCGGGAGGAAGCATGCGTCCTAATTTCGCCGGGCTGGACCGGAAGATCATTCCGGTTCTTCTCGGCTTTCTTGTACTGCAGGTCTGCGGGTTTGCGCAGGATCTGCCCACCGGCAAGCCTGAATCGGTCGGGTTGTCTGCGGAGCGACTGGAACGCATTGGCACAAGCGTGCAGCGCGATATCGATGACAAGCGCATCGCGGGCGCAGTCACTTTGGTGATCCGGCACGGTCATATCGCCTGGTTCAAGTCGCAGGGCATGATGGACCGCGAGGCCGCCAAACCGATGCGGCCGGACGCGATGTTCCGCATCTGCTCCATGACCAAGCCCATTACCAGCGTGGCCGTGATGATGCTTTATGAAGAGGGGCGATTCCTGCTCGACGATCCGGTGTCGAAGTACTTGCCCGAATTCAAGAATCCGAAGGTGCTGGTGAAGCCGGCTTCAGGGGAACCGTATTCGATTCCAGCCAAGAGTGAAATTACCATTCGCGACCTTCTTCGCCACACCTCGGGGATTACTTACAACTGGAATGGCGACCTCGGCGCCATGTACGAGAGCGCCGGAGTAGCGAGCGGCCTGCTGCAGTATGACGGAACGATTGCGGACAGCGTGAAGAAACTGGCGGGCGTTCCGCTGCTGTTCCATCCTGGGGATCGTTTTGAATATAGCTTGAGCGTCGACGTACTGGGCCGACTGGTGGAAGTGGTCTCGGGCAAACCGCTAGACGAATTTTTCCGCTCTCGCATCTTCGAACCGGTGGGCATGAAGGATACTTATTTTTTTCCGCCCGACAATAAGCTCGACCGTCTCGCCACGGCTTATACGTACTATGCAGATAAGGGGTTGAACCGCTTTCCGGATACTCCTATTAAGGAAGGGACTTTTGTTTATTCCGCGGACTATCCTTCGCGCGGTCCGAAGAAATTGTTTTCGGGCGGCGCCGGACTGGTTTCCACGGCGATGGACTACGCCCGCTTCTGCCAGATGATGCTCGACGGCGGCAAGGTCGGCAACACGCGTCTGCTGAGCCGCAAGAGCGTCGAACTCATGACGCAGGATCAACTGGGAAAGATCGGTCCCGAGCAGGGCTTCGGCTTAGGCTTCGGGGTGTCCGGCGTCAAGAGTCCCCTCTCAGAACTGGGCTCGCCGGGCGAGTACAACTGGGGAGGATTTTTCTACACTGGATTCACGATCGATCCGAAAGAGCAGATGAT
>PLEA01000686.1 GCA_003136335.1 Acidobacteriaceae bacterium
GCACAATTCGCGCGCGATGCCGCAAGCTCCGTTTGCAGTTCGCGCACAGTCAGTGCCGAATTCCCCGCGTCGAGTGTCCCTCCAATCCCGGAACTCTGCCCTTCGATCACGCGATTGCACAACTCAATGTGCCGGTTGTGGCGGTCGATTGCCTCCAGAGCCCGGCTCTCGGCGATTGTTCTCGCGTTCAGCGCGTCGGTCAAACACTCCGCGGCAACCCACTTGATCTGGCGCATCTTGTCCCACCAGACCCAACACAGCATGAGCAGAATGACGATCAGTCCCAACTGAAATGACGCCAGCCGGAAGTAGGGATTGCCGACCGACTGTTCGCGGAGGTTCGCGAGTCTCCGGTCGATCTCCGTTCCCCAATTGATCTGCTGGGGATTGAGAACGCGCAAATAGAATCCGAAGATGGAATCACGCGGCGCCACCGCGCCTACGGGAATGGGCCGGTAGGGCTGCGCGGGATTGACGGCAACCACACCAGAGCCGCTTTCAACATAACGAATCGCCGGTTCCTTGCCTTTTTGAGTTTGCGCCGATGCGCTCTTCGTGGGCACTGGCGGCACTGCCTGTGGTACCTGGCCGTATGCGTCAATCGCAACGATGAACATTACAGTCGCTCTCAGTGACATCGTCTGCCTCCTACCGGCGCCGTGGAAACGCGACCATCGCCGCCAGCTTCTGATCCTTGAATCGCAGGTTGGCGCCTTCCGAATCCTCGCGCGACGACTCCAGCTTCGGCAATACCGTGGGCTCAAAGAGCGGTACGCGAATATCGCTGGGCGGCCGAACGTGCAGACGGCCGTGCAATGTTCCCTGGATGGGGTCCGTCATGAGGATCTCCATCTTGCCCTTGCCAAGATTCTTGATGTGGTGATCGAGGGCCCGGAATTCGAGTTGCTCGCGCTCGGACGCACCCAACGCCTTGTCGTATCGTTCGAAGCCCAGGAAATCGTTGCGCCACAACTGCTGCGTCCGTTTCTGAACCGGGACCTGGGAAGATGCCTGCTTGAAGTACTTGGCGGTCTCCTCGTCGCGCGTTTGCATTAGCATCGTGGTGCCCGGCGCCGACGATACGTCCTGTTGGAACCCTTTCCCGACCTCAAGCAACTGCGGAAGGGATTGCAGCGAGAACAGGAACGCCGTGTTGGTGCCACGCGCCGTGTTCAGGATCTGCGCAAAGTTGCTGTAGCCAAAAGGAGCGAATTCATCCATTACAACGGAGAAGAGTGGTTTGTTCCGCCGCTTCCGTTCGGTCTCCGTCTCGTATCGCTTGCCGACGACCAGTTGTAAATTCTGAAGCATCATTTTCCCAAGGGCCATCACAGGGGCCGCGTTCTTGTTGATGTTGAGACTCACAAACAGGATCAGTTCGTTGTCGATGACGTCATTGATGGACAGCAGGTTGTCGTAAGGACCGGTGATCACGCTCAGCTCGTCGTCGAGGAACGTCATGCACTCGTTGAGTAAGCCCTGAATCTTTTGTAGGCGCTCGCGGTCGCCGAAGGACTGGAATAGGCTATGGGCCGACATTTCGAAGTTCAACCGGCGCTGCGTGGAGATTTCCGGATCCCGCGCCATGCACAATCGCGCGATGGCCACCTGGTCCTCAATCACTGCCTGATCAAACGCCATGACCATCACGTCGTAGAAGTTGAACCGTTTGCCGGTGTAGTGAAGAATGCGCACGATGTCTGCAAGGTAATTCAGTTGATGCTTCGCGAAGAACTCGTTTTGCAGATTGAACGATCCAAATACCATGGACACCTGCGCCATGTAGTTGTCATCTTCGGACGCAAACGGGTTGTACTGGACCGACAGGTCGGGCCGGGAGGGATTCAGGAGGCGCAGGTCGGCCATGCGGCCGGCGCGGTGTATATAAGGTAGGAGCGAGTGGAAGAACTCAAGGTCTCCCTTCCCATCGAAGATCACCATCGGGATCTTCTTCCGTTCGCCGGGAGGTCCGACGCGGCGCATCAAGTCCTGGGTGATAATGTTCCGAAGAAGCGTGGTTTTGCCGCTGCCGGTCTGTCCCAACACCAACGCCTGCATGACCCGGGTTTCGTCATTCCACTTCCAGGGTTGACCATGAACGTCGTATCCGAGAACGACGGCGTTCTCTTCGTTCCACGCCCTCTCCACCAGTTCCCGCTCCCCGCGTGACGGGACGGTCGGTAGTTGCTTCGGCCAGGCTTGTTCTCTGATCGGCCCCGCTCGAAGGAACTGCTGAACGGCGATGAACGCCGCCGCAACAATCAGCAAGAGCCAAAGAGTCGCTTCGGCAATCTGCTCGTCCCGGATGAACCAGGCGTACTTGGCGATTGCGACAACGAGCAGGTACGCCACCAGCAACAGGAGCCAGATCAGAAGCGCGGGGTTTTCTTCGATGAGAGACGGGCGGTACTTGATGTTCGGGTTCTCTTGCATGGAGGGGACTCTCTATCCCAGATGGAAGTAGCTGAAGATCAGAAGTCCGAGCAACGCGATGCCACACACTGCAACCACCCACCGCTTAGGCTTCCGTCGCTCCTTTTGGAATGNNATTCCGCGTGGACTTCCTTTACGTTGAACACTCCCGGCTCATTCAACGGCGAGCCGGGCACGGGCCACCTCCGGTGCGGCAGTGGGCCGGAGAACCAGGAGCGCGTCCACCTCACCTTTCGAGTCAGCGGCAAACTGCAATCGCAACACAGCTACGGTGTCCGGCGAGCTGGGTCTAGTTTCTTCCAGCACAAGCCAGCCCCAGCCCTGACCACCTGCAAGGACCATCGCAGTTTGGTCGGCGTCCACAACCCCCACCACGGTTGCGGCATCGGCTCTAACACTTCGCGCGAGTTTTTCACCGAGCTGACGCTCTCCAGCCGGAATGAGGGACTGCTGAGCGCGGATGCCTTCCAGAAACCAGGCAACCGGGCGAATGGGTAGATACCCGGCGCCCGAATGGTTGACCACCGCATATCGCAGGTAGAGCCGGTGATTCTTGCGATAGAGGTCGCGCACCGTTACCTCCACGCGTCCGCTCGTTTCCCGCTCACCCGTCACGGAAACCGGCATCGCTTCCATCAACATCTCAACTGGCAATCGCGGGGCAGCCTCGGCCGTGGGCGGCGCGGGGATCGAAGAAGTCACAGCCGTGGCGACTTGATCGATGACGAAGTGCATTTGATCGATGTCCGCGGCTGGAACCAGTTCGTAGGCGTAACGGCCGCCGCTGGTCCAAATGAAGAGATTGGTCCTCGCGCCTTCGTCGGTGGGCGTGACAAATACCTTGTTCTCACGGCGCTCGACGGTGAAGGCGCTGCGATTCCCGACCGCCACCATCGTTACCGCGTCGGATAGTTCGATGACCGTCAGATGGTCTTTTGCGGTTTCGACGCGAAGGACTGTTTTCGGATCCGGTTTCTGGGTCTCCAGCTTTTGTGCCATCAAGCCCAGCGTCATTGTCGCCGCGGCGACTGAGATCGTCAGGAACGATTTCATATGGTTGGTACCTCCTGGTTGGTTTGGCCATGGCCAGGAACCACAACTCCGAAGAGTAGTGATCCCTGGGCCAAGACCGACAGATTCGATGCGAGCAACTGCATTTCTTCCATCACTTCTGCCCAACCGGTGTCACGCGGTTTCCTGCGTGACACCAGCCGGGGTTGGTTATCGAATGGGCTTTGCCGGCGACGCTACCCACGGTATTTGCCGCGATCCGGGAACTTCGAGCTTCCCGTTGCGAATCTCACCCGCGCCCGCACTGTAAGGGAACGGATGAACCCACTGAACGCGACC
>PLEA01000187.1 GCA_003136335.1 Acidobacteriaceae bacterium
CGTGGCTGGATACCGTGAATGTTCCTGTTGGCGGCTCCGTGGATGTCATCTTGGACCTCACCGACCCCATTATCAAAGGTATGGCGGTATTTCATTGTCATCTGCTGAATCACGAAGACAAAGGAATGATGGCCAAGATCCTGTTCAAGTAGTAGCAAAGCCAACCGGCAGCACCAATTTCAGTCCGACATTTGAAGACTCGACAGAATAAAGCAGCAACTGGACGGCGCGAGATCGCGACGGTGACGAGCGTGTCCCCATATTGACACTGCCAAGATAAGTGCGAAGCGCCGCGGTCGGTTTTCAACGCCTGTAGTTGGCAACCCGATTGCAGTTAGCAGATGAAGAGGCAATTGCGACATAGTGCTGGAAATACGACTGACGCTCCCCAAGGCTGGACAGGAGGAAACGGAGATGGACAGCGACTACGTGTTTTTTTGTGGAGTGATGTGGTGCAGGTTCGGGCAGGAAGAGGCGGGCAAGGAGCTCCTAAGGGCTGCGACTTCAATGGATCCGGATATGAGAGCACTGGCCTGGGCGATGTTGGCGAAGAGTGCGCTTCGCTTGAAGGATTTGGGAAGACGGTCACAAAACCCAATGTGTGCCACTGAAGGTGCCCAGAACAATTGACGTGCCGATAATCTCCAACTCGTGAGCGAAGGGGAACTGTGCTTGCTTCGCTTGTCCTTGTGTGGCAATGCACCCTTGCGGTCGAATTCAGTGAATGAGGATAGAACGCGATGAGCGACGAGAAGACGGATAAGGGACTGCGGGACGGGTTTTCACGAAGGAGCGTTCTGGGAATGGGCTCAGCCGCATTGGCTGCGGCTGCGCTCGCCGGACTCAGTGCTCAGGCGCAAACGCGAGAAGGTACGCATCAAGCAGAGGGCGACCATTCATCAAGCAACCCTGGGCAAGAGACAAGCCTCTCCTGAATCGGGATCAGGAGGCCAGTGGATCTGGTACAGATCAATCACGTCGACGGAGACTGTCTTCGACTTCACGCCGGATTGAATCAACGCTCAGCGTTTTCCTTACGTTGCCCTGGGAATCCCAGCGCAGGCCGCACTTGTTGAAGACATAAGGCTGCGGACCCGGCCAGGTCTTGAGCGGGTCTTTGTAACGTCACATCGAATCAAAGTTAAATTTCACTACCAGAATGGTGGCGTCGTCGTCGAACCCAACATCCCGAGAGAAATCTGTAACGCTTTCAAGGATATGGTTCATCAGCCCGTCCGCTGACAAGGTATGACCGCGTCGAATCAGGGTCGACAAACGTTCCATCCCGAATTCTTCTCCCAGTGAATTTTCTGCCTCGGTTACACCGTCGGTGTACAGAACCAGAACGTCGCCAGCAGTGAGACTGGCCGAGTTGATGGCACAACCAACGCTGTCGAACATTCCGATCGGGAAGCAGGACGAGTTCATGGGAACCACATCATGAGTCTTCGCTTGAAACAGGAGAGCGGGATTGTGGCCACAATTGACGTAGCGAACAGCCTGGCTGCGTACATCAATTTCCGCGAGCAGCAATGTTACGTAGCGGTTACCGCCAGATACGGAATGTATCCCGCTATTCAACCGATTCACCACCTCCAGCATGTCTCGTTTCTCCCTCGCTTCCAGCTGTACAGCAGCCGCCGTGGCGGACATCAGAAGGGCCGCAGGAACTCCCTTGCCTGCGACATCGGCAATCACTATCTGAATCGTGTGCTCGTCGATGGGTATGTAGTCGTAGTAATCGCCGCTTACACCTCTCGCAGGCTGCATCATGCCGGCGATTTCCAATCCGGCGATGGAGGGCCGATGGATGGGCAGAAACATCCTCTGAACCTGCGCCGCCAGTTCAACGTCCTGCAGAAGCTCATCACGCTGCTGGCGTACCGTCTTATCAAGCTGTTCTCTCTGTTTCACGTATCTCTGGATGACGTAGACGACAAAGGTGAATCCGACCACCGCCGTAAGATTGTGTGCAATTCGGGCCTCGGGGCTTGGATAGGAAGAGCCAAAAAGGTCGTGCAAAAAGACGCAAACCGCGATTAGCGCGTAACTAATCTGGGTGCGCAGGAACATGGCGCTTATCCCGAGAGGCAAAATGTAGAGATAACCCAGCGAAACAGAAGAGACGATGAAATCGGCATACGCAACCGCAGCAATCGATCCGAAGATAAGCATCGCGGGTAGCCATTGTGGGCCGCTGGCGGCCACATCCCGTCGCAACAGCGATCGTGCAGAGAGCGACCCAACAGTTCCGGGCTGGATCCCCGCCATCACTCCAATCGTTAGTTCTTTTCTTGCAGTCGTCATTACAAACCGTGTTTGCGATTACTCAATAGCTCAGTGTTTTAGATATCTCTCCCGAAACAAGATGCATAGAAGATCTACGCTGCCGTTGAGGCTGAGTAGCCCTAACCGCTTCCTGAATTCGGCGGGGTGGGGACACGATCAAGGGAAGCACCACCGAAACCGCCATTACGCCCGCGATCACATGAAGCGTCTGGTCGCGATCTTCGATCGCGTGCCGACTTCGGCNNCCCTGACACCTGAACTCCTTGCCGCGTTCTCCCATTCTTCCGCCGCACTCCGGGCACACACAATTCAAAATGCCGGAGATCACATCCGCGGCCGACTTGACTGTGCCGCATCTCATGAACTGCATGCGCACCTCACAAATAACGATCACTCAGCTATCCGTGACCCACTCCCAGCTCACGGTAAGCACCGTGAGTTCTGGATAGCCGTCGGCGCTGAAGCTAAATCACAAGCCGCTGAATGCATTTCTTCTTCCAAAGTGCCGGAGCTCGAGTGGCGTCTGACTCGGCGTTTTCCATAGAAACGCAACGAAGCTAGAACAGAGGAAACTAAGGTTCCCCGGGCTCTGCGATTCTGAGAATCTGTAAGCCCCGCCGGAGTCCGGAGCTGTCCAAATGCTGACGTAGTGTCAACCGCTGGACGGTTGCAAACGCACGATCCGAGTTTCGTAAGGCCGTTCGCTAACCTCAGTTGATTCATCTCTCTGAAAACAGACAGGTAAGTCACCGCACGCCCGATTGGAAGGCGGCGTGCTTTTCTGTTGTCGTACCCGGAGGAGAAGGAAACATGCAAGCGACAGAGGCTGTCGGACGCGAACCGCACATGGATGTCAGTATTCGCGAAAATGGAACCCGCGAAATGCAGGACGTTCTGTCGCGTTACCTACCGCGGTTCTACAGAAGCGCCTATCGACAACTGGGCAACGCTGCCGACGCAGAAGATGCGGTTCAGGATGCACTCCTGGCCGCTTACAAACACTTGGACCAATTCAAAGGTCAGGCGCAAATGTCGACGTGGTTAACCGCTATTGTCACGAATTGTGCGCGTATGCAATTGCGGAAACGGCCACGCCAGTCCCACGTGTCGCTAGATGAACCATCTGGGGAAGATCAGGAATATTGCTTGTTAGATCGTTTGGCGGATTCCGGACTAAGTCCTGAAGACGAGTGTCGGAACTTGGAACTTCGGAGGCGTCTTCTGCAATCTGTAGCGCAGCTCTCACCCCCGCTGCGCAGGGCGTTCGAGTTACGCGATTTGGATGGACGTTCTGTGAGAGAAGCAGCGCACACTCTGGGCTTGGCAGAAGG
>PLEA01000129.1 GCA_003136335.1 Acidobacteriaceae bacterium
ATCACGCTCCACTCCAGCACCGGCCCGCTGCGGGCCGAAAGACTCCACGGGGATGTAACCCTGGAAGGGGCCGCCGCCACCGTCGAAATTCGCGACATCACCGGCGCTCACCTGCACGTCAAAACTCTGAACGGTCCGGTCACGCTCACCAACGTGCAGGACGGCCACGTGGAAGTTGACTCCTTAAGCGGCGAGGTCACGCTCAACGGCGTCACCGGTCCGCTGGTACAGGTGATTTCGACCAGCGGCAGCATTAACTACATTGGCGACTTTGGCGATCGCGGCGAGTACCGCCTGACCAGCCATAGCGGCAACATTGAAGCCACTGTGCCCGAATCAACTTCTGCGGATGTGAGTGCGCGCTCCGTGCGCGGTGAAGTACACGACGACATTCCTCTCCAACCCCGGACCCACACCTGGTTCGTCATCAAAGAGGGAAGTGCCTTCTGGGGTACCATGGGTCGCGCCGCGGTCTCATCGACCGTGGTACTGCGCAGCTTCAGTGGTAAAATCCACCTCAGCAAACGCACCGCAAAATAGCGAACCAATTCAGTTTCCAGCTGCTCGCTTCCAGCTTGACAAGTGGCGGCCAGCAGTTCGCAGCAAGCAGCTAATTTTTGACGAAGCCTTCGGGAAAAGCGGTGCATCGACGTCCACGCCCACAGGGGCGGCTTAAGCCATCGTCCTCCGCGGCCGGAGGGCTTCCGGTCAACGCTGTTTTTTTGGTTGGCTTCATGGGAGCCGGGAAAACCAGTGTGGGCCGCGTCCTTGGACAGCGGCTGAATTGGGTCTTTGAAGATCTCGACGACCGCATCGCGGCGCGGGAAGGGCGTACGGTAACGGAAATTTTCCGGGATTCGGGAGAATCCGAGTTTCGCCGAGCCGAGCACGCTGCCCTGCAACATGTGCTTCACGAACTACGCGGCGGAGTCGCCAGAATTGTGGCCCTTGGGGGCGGAGCTTTCGCGCAGAAGGAAAACGCAGCGCTGCTAAGGGGATCCTGCGTGTCCACGGTTTTTCTGGACGCTCCGGTGGAAGACTTATGGCAGCGCTGTTGCGCGCAAGCCAGCGAAACTGGCGCAGAACGTCCCTTGCTCCGTAGCGTGGCGGAGTTTCGCGACCTCTACCAGATTCGGCGCAGTGCGTACACGCAGGCACGCCTGCGGATTCAAACCGGCAACCGCACGGTGGAAACAATCGCCGCTGAAATTGCCGAAACCCTGGGCTTGAAGAAGATCGCGGAGCCCACGGAACAAGGAGAAGTCGAGTGAAGTTTGCAACCCGCATGCGCGGTGCCGCGATTCTCATACTGGCTTGTTCTTTTTCACTCATCCCCGGGGCCTACGCCGCCGACAAAAAAGACAAGACGAAACCCGCCCCCGCGCAAACCGTCGACTCCGGTTCGTTCGGCGTCTTCATCAAGGGCCAGCGAGTCGCCACCGAAACCTTCAAAATAGAGCAGCAAAACGGCGCCAGCACCGTCAAGTCTCAACTCAAGGCAACCTCCGCGGCAGATGCCCCCAGTCAGAAGTCGGAACTGGACATGACTTCCAACGGCGAGTTGCGGAGCTACGAATGGAGTCAGGCCTCCGGCGCTTCCCTGAGCGTGTCTCCCAGCAACGATTTTCTGATGGAGAGAGTGACTGCCGGCGGCGCCGGCAAGCCCGCCGAACAGCCATTCCTCATGCCCAGCACCACCGCCATTCTTGATAACAATTTCTTCGTGCAGCGCGAAGTCCTTGCCTGGCGCTACCTTGGCGCCGCCTGCAAGCCGGAGGGCGGTAGCCTGAAATGCCAGCAGGGCGCAGCGCAGTTCGGCGCTCTCGTGCCCCAAGACCACATTTCCATCAGCGTCCGCATGGAACTCGTCGGCAGGGAAAAAATCACCATTCGCGGCGCGGAGCGCGACCTGCTGCGCCTGAACCTGACCGGAGAGGATTTTGAGTGGGCCCTGTGGGTGGACGATCACGACCAGTTCAAGCTCATACGCGTGGCGATTCCTGCCGATAATACGGAAGTGGTCCGGGACTAAAGCTGTGCCTGCCCGGCGGCGGAATCGAGATCGCTCTGGAGAACGTATTGCTGCTGGCTGACTCACGTACGGCNNCTGGTCACGGTGCTGCTCTTTGCGCTGGCGCTGGGCTTTCTCTACGTGGCTCGCGCCACTCTGATGGCATTTCTGTTCGCCATCTTCTTCGCCTACCTGATGAGCCCGCTGGTAAATCGCTTCGAAAGCTTGCTGCGCTCGCGCGTGCTGGCTATCGCCGTGATCTACGCTCTCCTGCTCGCGCTCGTGGTGGTCTTCTTTGTGGAAGTCGGACCCAAGGTGACGCGAGAAGGCGCGAAGATGGGACAGGCCCTTCCCAGCGTCCTCACCCAACTCAAATCCGGTCAACTCGCGCAGCAACTTGGTGAAGAGCACGGCTGGAACCAGAGGTATACCCTGCTGGCGCAATCGTTCCTCGTCACTCACAGCGACGAGATCAGCCAACTGGCCCAGCGCGCCGGGCTCCGCGTTGCCGACGTCGCCAAGCA
>PLEA01000468.1 GCA_003136335.1 Acidobacteriaceae bacterium
CTCCAGAATCTTGATGGGCTGGCCCAGCCTGCCTTCGAGCAGCGGGATGCCGCGTCCACCCTCCGTTACGGAGAGATGGGTCTCAAGCCAGCCTTTCCGGTCGGGGATGTTGTGCCCTCGTATTTTGAGGACATCGCGCCGCCAGTTCCACCACAGTGCATTTAACTGCGCTTCCGCCTGCGGACGAGTTAAGCCCGGTGAGAGCCGCCCAATCAGATTCAGCCAGCGGTTGAGCGGATCGCTCAGAATATCCGCTTTCCCCGGAGTCACCGCTCCCTCCATTGCAACCGGAAGAAATATTGCCGACGGCGAGCCATCCATCAACCCCTCGTGCCGGACAATGCCCACGATCGTGAAAGGGGAACCATTGATTTGCATTTCCTGATTGAGAATGGAAGGGTCGCCGCCGAAGTGGGCGCGCCAGTAGCTGTCGCTCAGCACCGCCACCGCTCTACCTTCGTGATAGACGTCATCCGAGGGGGTCAATAAACGACCCAGTACCGGTTGCACTCCGAGCAGAGTGAAGTAGTTGCCACTCACCAATTGCATCTTCACTTTGTCAGCGTCTTTGGTGGTAACAACATTGGCCGGGGAAACGGCCGATACGGCCAGGCCCTCAAGCGCCTTATTGCCGTCGCGTAACGCCTGATATGCGGGATAGGCAAAATACATCTCCGGATCCCCGCCCGATGTGTTCAGAGTGCCGGTCTCATAACGCGAGTGTTCTTGCAGCAATACGAGATCACCCGGCGCCCGCACCGGCATGGTTCGCAGCAAAACCTGGTTGAACACCGTAAAGATCGAGGTATTTACGCCCATCCCGAGCGCGAGCGTCAGAACTGCAGTGAACGTGAAGGCAGGCGACCGGCGCAACTGCCGCAGAGCGTATCGTAGGTCACGCCACAAGATCTGCATTTACTTCCCCTCCAAGCGCAAAGCAACCTGGTCGCCAATCGTATGCAGCACAACTCTTTGAAAATGAACCTGGGGGCTAGCTTAAGAATGCGGAAGAGTGTCCAAATTCGGAAAGTCAGTGGCCGGAATTGAACAATCCGCGCGGCTTATGGCGCAAACCCGAGAAAGCTCGGCACGGAAATGCCGGGCAATCGCGAACATCAAATGAGTCCCAAAGAGCCTGCCCGGAGCAAGCGAAGCACGCCGATGGGGACGGCACAGATTCTCACTCATTACTACGTCAACAAAATTATGAAACCTCTTGCCCTCTTGACCGTGAAAACTTCTGTCTCACCGTCTTCCACTCCTCGGTGGAGAAGAGACGCGGCCCTACTTCGATTAGGCGCGACGTCATATTGAAGAGCGCCACCCGGCTCCAGGGTCTTCCGTTCCGCATCCGAAAGCCCTTTTCATTCAGGTCGCTGAGGATGCTCGAATATGAGAAGTCCTGCACCAGCAACTCCATCATCAGCATGAGCACCCTGTTTTCGGTGGGGTCGACCTCTAGGCGCTGGCAGTCGTCCGAGATGCGCAGTCCATAAGGAATATCCTCGCTAAATGCGCCTTCGGTCGGAGCTTCCCATTCAGGCAGTTCGCGCCGCCATTCGAGCGATACCAATTGCCATCCCGCCGTCGTGCGCTGCCGGATGACCTCAGGACTAAATGGCCCGGAAATCACATCGCGAATCCGTTCAAAATGCGCCATGATCAGCCTCCGTGAGTTGTTCATCAGGCTAAAACAATACGCAACTTACCTGCCAAAGTCCCACCCGCTGCGAATCTGCAAGCGAATGCATCTCACTTCACTTCGAAAGCTGGCCGATGAAGACTCCGTAGGGCTCCAAGGTCGCTACCGATCCACTGGCCGAAGACTTTCCTGTCGCTAGCAGGCTCTTCACCGAAGCGAAACCATTCTTGCTCCAGTCGAAGCTCACCTTTTGCTCTGTCCCTGACATGTTCAAAGCCACCAAAACTGCCTGATCTTTGTACACGCGCAAGTAGGACAGCACATTCTGATCGTTCTCATTCAGCGGAGCGTAGGTTCCGTCCAAAAGTGCTTTACTGGTGTGGCGCAGCTTGAGCACTCTCTTGTAGAACGCGAGCACCGACTCCGAATCTTTGGATTCGTCGGCGACATTATGGGTCTTGGCAGTCTCAGGCACGGGAAGCCACGGCGTAGCCTTCGAGAAACCTGCGTTCTCGCTTGCATCCCACTGCATCGGTGTGCGCTGGCCGTCCCGTCCCTTTTCTTTGGGCCATCCCGTGCGCCCGATTGGATCCTTCACATCTTCCTTGCGCGTCGGCGGTGTCGTTTTCATCCCAATCTCTTCACCGTAGTACATGATGGGCGTGCCACGCAGAGTCAGATACAGCCCGGCCATTAATTTCGCAATCTGATCGTTGTGTTGCCCGTCGCCATAGCGGTCGTACGAGCGGACAATGTCGTGATTGCTGATGACGAATGTAGGCCAACCGGAGGCGGAATCGACGGCGGCAATCTGTTTGCGGAAATCGCCCGCCGAGAGTTTGTTGACCGTAGTGAAAAGAAAATCCATGGGCAACTGCAATTCGTTATTGCCGTGTCCATAATAGAGATTCAGCTCCGCAATATTGGCAGTCCACGTTTCGCCGATCAGCACAGCGTTATATTCGTCCGCCACCTTGCGTAATCCGCGCAGCGCCTCATGCACTTCGGGCAGTTTCTTGTTGTATTTGTCCTCCTCGATTGGATCGCCGTAGGCATTGGTGCCTGGCTTAACTGGATTGTCGGTCAGGTCGGGATCTTCGAACAGCGTGTCCACCGCATCCAGTCGAAACCCGGAGACGCCGCGCTTGTACCACCAGCGCGTTACATCAAACATTGCGTCCTTCACCGCCGGATTGCGCCAGTTCAGGTCGGGCTGCTGCGCGTAAAAGTAGTGGTAATAGTACTGATTCGTCGTTGGATCCAACTTCCACGCCGAACCACCAAAAGTCGAGGTCCAATTGTTCGGCGGCTGTCCCGGCCCTTTGCCGTCGCGCCATATATACCAGTCGCGATGTTCCGAGGTTCGAGACGACTTCGAATCCAGGAACCACTTGTGCTGATCGGAAGTGTGGTTCACGACGAAGTCGAGGAGGATGTGAATGCCGCGCTTCTTGGCGGCGCTGGCCAGGTTGTCGAAGTCCGCCAGCGTTCCATACATGGGATCGATATTTTCGTAGTCGGAGACGTCGTAGCCGAAATCCACTTGCGGCGATGGGAAGCAGGGCGAGATCCAGATCGCGTCCACGCCCAGGTCCTTCAGATAATCCAGCTTCGATGCAATGCCCTTGAGGTCGCCGATTCCATCATTGTCGCTGTCGGCAAAACTGCGGGGATAAATTTCATAAAAAACTGCATGCTGCCACCATTGATTGCCTTCCGCATCAACCGCCTTGTTCGCCGTCTGAGCACGCGCAAGTAGCGACAGGCACAGGAAGGCACATACCAGAATCCAAGAGGACGTACTTGGCATAGCGAATGACTCCTCAAACTGCATTTCGAAATATAGCGACCACAGTGGATGCAAGTCATTCGTTCGCTTGCCGCGGTAGCGAACTTGACCGAAAGTTGTTTTCTTGAGTGTAAACCTTTTCTGTCTCTGTCCTCGGTGCCCCAGAATTCTCTCAGGAACGCCCGAAGTGAATCACGACGTTTTGATGTACGTAGGAGTCGGTTGCTCCTTGGGGCATCTGGATTTCCAACTTACCGACCTTGGTGAGGACCGCTCCTTCCACGGAAGAGATCTGGCTGGAATTCCAAACCTCCAATTCGTAGCCACTTCCTGCCCGTCCTGAGACTGCGAGAGTCAACTGGGTCTTCGAAGCATTCCACGATTCGGAGAGGACGCGGAGTCCTCGGCTCGCACTTCCCAGAGGCGGCAGTTCGTTCGACAGCGCCAATCCAAAATCATTCTTTACGCGAATCACCAGATTATTCCGCCCACCAGAGGCCGAAAACCGCACCGACAAGTGCTGATCATTATTGTTCGGCTGCATTTTAAACGGCAAAGGCCGTCCGTTCATCTCGACACTGACCACCTGCGTGCGCCGGCTGAGGGCGGGAGAGAATTCGACCCAGCAATCCCCAGTCCCTGTGCGCTTCGTTTCGAGAACCATGCTGTCGGCGGTCTTGCGATATTGAAAGTCCATACCGGATTCTCCGACGCGGACATTGCGAATCGCGAAAAACATCCAGTCCGATGGGACGTGCGGAGCAAAGGTAACTTGGTGTTTTTCCGCGTCAGTGTGCAAACCAAACATGCCGCGCAAGATTGGACTGACAACCATAGCCGCAGACCAGATCTGGTGCGGCGAACTTGTCGCGAACGACTGGTAGTAGTCTCCCGACAGAACTTCGGTGAAATGCCCGAGGGCGCCGTCGGCGCCGAGCAGGGCATTAGCTCGCAGATTGAAGTAGGCCGGAAACGCGCGGTGGTAGGTGTATTCGGCCACGGAAGCCCATCCCGTAAACAGTGGCCAGACCGAGCCAAAGTGATAACCCGACCCGTCATAGACTTTGGATTGCCGTGAGATAATCCGCATGCCCCAGTCGCTCTGGTGATCTTCGGCCGCGAGTTGCGTGATGGTCTGCTCCGCATGGTTTGCATCGGACAGACCAAACCACATGGGAACGGTCGTCAGCACGCTGGCTTCATCCGCGCGCTGATTGTCTGGCTTCAAGGCAAATGCGTAAGCCTTCATCTCGGGCGACCAAAAAGCTTGATCGAGCGCGGATTCGCTATGCTCGAATTCCGCCGCAAGTTGCTTGCCGACATCTTCCTTGCCGACAAGTCGAGCCAGACTGGAGAGTGCGTGTAGTGCCTCCACTCCAAGTCCGGCCTGGTAGTACTCACTCTTGACAGGAAGCAGCGGCCCGCCTTCGATCCAGCCATGGCCGACGCCTGCGTTCTGCGCGAAGCCCTGTGCATCATAGGTTGAGTGCAAAAATTGATAAGCGCGCCAGATGTTATCCCATTTATCGCGCGCGAAGGTCACGTCTCCACTCTGCACTGCATAATCATTCATGGCGATGATGAACAGCGGCGTCGCATCGGCGGAAACATAGGCATACGGATAGTCCTTGAACCACGGGACCAGACTTGCACTCTGCGAAATCTCATGCGGGACCTTGCCATCCTCCCGCTGGTATTTGCTGATGAAATCGAGAGCGGTGCGGGTCGTGGAGTAATCTCCCTCAGCGTTGAGGGCAAATGAAGTCCATAAAGAATCTCGCCCGAAAAACCACGCGAAGCCCGGACGCTGCCCGACTCCCGAGGTTCGATATCCGGCAACCAGGCCGGTTCCCAAGTACGGATTGTTCACCATGCCCTGAATCGTGCTGATGCGCGCCCAGTCGTAAGCTTGCTGCAGGGCAGAGTCAGGAAGTTCGAGGCTTACAGTCTTGTCGAGATAAGCGCGGTAGTAATCCGAAGCCTCGCGCACGGAGTCTGCGTAAGAGGACAACAAGCGCTGATAGGTCTTCTCGGCGTCGGCGCGGCCTGTGACTGAGGCGGCGATCACCAGCACCTTGGTTTCTTTTCCCTTTTGCGTTATCCCCAAGCGCAGAGAGTTCTGGTCCGACGACGAATAGTTTGTCTGATAGGAAAGTCGGGCGTCCGCGCCGGTTGGTGACCCAACTAAAGCAGCATACTTGCGCGCTTCTTCGCCGAAGACGACGGCTCGTTGCTTCGTATCCCAGTTCACAAACGTTCCGCCCAGCGCCGCGGGCCATTCCAGTTGGAAGTCTCCAATGAATGAGGCTTCCACTTCCAAAGGTTCCTCCGTCTCGACGTCAAGCAGAATAACCGCGCCCGCTTCATTCACCGGCACGCATAGGGTTTCGCGCACGCGAAAAGAATCGCCTACGTACAGGATCGACGCGGACTCGGGACGAACCGTCAAGCTGCGTGCGAGACTCTCGGCAGGGAGCGCTCGATCGCCGACGTGGAAGGTCAGGTGGAAGTCACGAAAGATCTTCAGAGGATAGACCCAGGCTTCGAATCGTCCCGCTTCGTTGCCGAATAGTCCCGCCCGAGTTCCCACCACCGGGAGGAACTCCCAGGTGCGAATCGTTCGCGATAACTCCGGCGTCAACTCTCCCGTCAACTGCGGAGCCCGCGCGGTTTGCTGGGCAGTGGAAACACCGGCGCACAACAGACATATTGCTGAGAGACAAACGCCGCGCACAATGGGGGATGCCAAGGCTGAACGCCGGACACGAATTAGGTAAGAATTCATTGCGGCCTTCTCTTTGGAACGAGGATTGGTCCGGCCGGAACTTGCAAAGTCGCGGTACCCTGAATATAAGAAGTAGGGGCGAATTTTAGCACGAGCCGAGTGGGCCAGGTAGCGACCTCTTGTTTTCTTCACGCCGCGTTTTTCTGAAATCTCTCAGCCGCTCGACACTTGTGCTTTCGCTGGAAAGCGTGCTGGCTATGGCTCGTCCGCGCTGGCTGCGAGCGAGCGCAGGACTGCGGCAGAAAACGGCTTCCCCCAAAGACGGATCGCCGGCGCAGAGCGATGATCCTGGAGTCAGTTTCGTCAACATTGGGCGCGCGTCCGGGTTGAATGCGAAAACTATTTTTGGCGGCGAGCACAAGAACAAGTACTTGCTCGAAACCACTGGCTGCGGCGTTGCCTTCTACGATTACGACAACGACGGATGGCTCGACATTTTTCTGGTGAACGGGACGCGGCTGGAGGGTTTTCCCGCCGGGAGTGAACCGACTTCACATCTTTTTCGCAATAATCGCGACGGTACCTTTACCGACGTAACCGCGAAGGCCGGAGTCGCACATTCGGGCTGGGGGCAGGGCGTTTGCGTCGGCGACTACGACAACGACGGATGGGACGATCTATTTGTCACGTACTTTGGCAAGAACATTCTCTATCACAATAATGGCGACGGCACCTTCACCGACGTCAGCCAAAAGGCCGGCGTGGCGGGCAAAGGCACGCGGTGGAATACGGGTTGCGCCTTCGTCGACTACGATCGCGACGGGCGCCTTGATCTGTTCGTGGCCAACTACATTGATCTCGACCTGGCAACGGCGCCGGTGCCGGAATCCGGTCCATGCCTCTATAAAGGTGTGATGGTTGCGTGCGGACCGCCAGGACTGCAGGGCGGCAAAAACATTCTGTATCACAACAACGGCGATGGGACATTCACCGACGTTTCCGAGGCGTCGGGGATTCTCGGTGCGAACGTCACGTACGGTCTGGGCGTGCTCACTGCGGACTTCGACAATGACGGCTGGCCAGATATTTATGTCGCCAACGATTCCACCGCCAGCGCTCTTTACCAGAATAAGAAGAACGGAAAATTCCAAGATATTGCGGTTGAAGCGGGATGCGCGCTTAGCCCGGATGGCAAGCCGCAGGCAGGCATGGGCGTATCCGCCGCGGACTATGATCTCGACGGAAATCTCGACATTGTGAAAACCAATTTCGCCGGCGACACGCCTTCTCTCTACCACAATCTAGGCGGCGCGAATTTCGAAGATGCCACTTTCACTGCGGGGCTGGGCGCGCACACGCAATATTTGGGTTGGGGCTGCGGATTCTTCGACATGGACAACGATGGCTGGGCGGATATTCTGATTTGCAACGGCCATGTCTACCCCGAGGTCGAGCAACTGAAGACGGAAGCTGGTTATGCGCAGCGCAAGTTGCTTTATCAGAACTTGCACAACGGCCATTTCGCGGACGTTTCGCTGCAAGCTGGGCCCGGAATCTCGGAGCCGAGCCCGTCGCGGGGCGCGGCTTTTGGCGATTTCGATAACGACGGAGATATCGACGTTGTCGTTAACACCGTAAATGATTACCCGCAACTGCTCCGCTGCGATTCGAAACTCGACCTTAACTGGATCAAGATTCGAACGATCGGAACGAAATCGAATCGCAGCGGAATTGGCGCGCGGCTGATCTGTGTGACGCATCCGCCGGGGGAAACGAAGGCGCATCAGCAGATTGATGAAGTGCGCAGCGGCGGCGGTTACTTCTCGCAGAATGATCTGCGGGTTCACTTCGGGCTGGGGAAGGCCGAGAAGGTAGAGGTGCTTGAGATTCGCTGGCCCAGCGGGCAGGTCGATACGCTGAAAGATATCAAGACGAACCAAGTAATCTTCGTCAAGGAAGGCGCAGGAATCACGCGCGCGATGCAGTTCCCGAAAAATCCCAAGGCTGGCAAATAACTACTGCGGCTTTTTGGGTTTACCTTCGACCGCAACGCCAGAGCCCTCTTGGAGAGTGTGAATTCGGTCCACGGGCAGATTCGCAAAGCGCTCGGTCAGGCCGCTTGGCCAACGGATTTCAACCCAGTCGATCTTTGCCGCTGCGCCCAGGCCGAAGTGC
This sequence comes from Acidobacteriaceae bacterium, assembly GCA_003136335.1. The sequence goes on from PLEA01000468.1 coordinate 8,332, forward strand.
ACCCGCATATCGCTATTAGAGATGTAACTGGACCCGCTGCGAACTTCGTCCACGAGGATGCGCGTCGCTGTTTTCACCCGCACTCGCGCTCCGATGCCATCGCGATTGGATTTCGTGCCGACGGTATGAATCGCGATCCAGTGATTCGCGTTGCGAATCTGATTCACCAGCAGACTGGACTCCGCATTCATGTTGCTAACCACAATCGAGATCTTGCCGTCGTTCCACAAGTCGCCCACCGCGAGCCCGCGCGAAGAGGCCGCTGTGGTAATGCCCGGGCCCGCTGAGGCGGAGATGTCGCTGAATGTGCCGTCGCCGTTGTTGCGATAAAGGATTCTGGGTTCTTTGTAGCTGCTGCCAAGATGCTGGCTGTCTACTTCGGGATAAACGTGGCCGTTCACCAGAATCAGGTCGGGCCAGCCGTCGTTGTCCATGTCGAAGAACATGGTTCCCCATCCAAGATATTGGGTGTAGAGGCCAAGGCCCGCGGCGGCTGTGGCGTCGGTAAACGTGCCGTCGCCATTATTCTTGTAGAGCGTGGAGGTGTCGTCGGAAAAATTGGTTTTAAAAATGTCGAGGTGGCCATCGCCGTTGTAGTCGGCGACAGTAGAGCCCATCCCGGCCTGCTCGCGCCCGTCTTCGTTGAACGCCGCACTCGACGTGACCGCGACGTCGGTAAACGTTCCGTCGTGGTTGTTG
>PLEA01000671.1 GCA_003136335.1 Acidobacteriaceae bacterium
AACTTCCTGATCGACTCCGAAAGCCAGTTGCAAGCCGCAATGGGATCGTTCGTTCCGCCTCCCCCAGGAGCGGGTGCTGCGTCGAGCATGAACGCTCCCCAGGCCAACATTGAGTTTACGTCGGACCCGAATCCACCCCGCAAAGGTGCCAACGTTTTCCGGGTGAAAGTAGCGGATGCCGGTAACGCGCCCGTCACCGGCGCCGAAGTCAGCGTGACGTTTTTTATGCCGGCAATGCCCGCCATGGGCATGGCCGCGATGCGCTCCGAAGTAACCCTCACTGAAAAGGGGCACGGTCTCTATGAGGGCTCGGGGCAGCTTCAGAGCGGCGGAACCTGGCAAGTCACAATTCTCGCAAAAAAGAATGGGCAACCCATCGCGACCAAGCAACTGAGCGTGAATGCCACGGGAGGCATGTAACGTGATCTCACGATGGATTGATTGGTGCGCGCAAAATCGTTTCCTAGTTTTCATGGCAACGCTCCTGCTTGTGCTCTCGGGAATCTGGGCTCTGCGTCACATCCCGCTCGACGCATTGCCCGACATTTCCGATGTGGAAGTGATTATCCACACACCTTGGGCGGGGCAGCCTCCTAGCCTCATCGAAGACCAGGTCACTTATCCCATTGTGACGACCCTTCTCGCGGCTCCGCAAGTAAAGGCCGTGCGGGCGCAAACCATGTTTGGCGACTCCTACGTCTTCGTGGTGTTTGAAGACACTACAGATCTGTATTGGGCCCGATCGCGCGTTTTGGAATACATGCAGCAGATCACGGGACGTTTGCCCGAGGGTGTGCATCCCGTCATCGGGCCGGACGCGACCGGCGCAGGCTGGGTCTATGAATACGCGCTTGTGGACCACAGCCATCAACGCAGTTTGGCCGACCTGCGCAGCCTTCAAGATTGGTCTCTGCGCTACCAACTCGAAACTGTCCCCGGAGTGGCCGAGGTAGCCACCATCGGCGGATTCGTGCGCCAGTACCAGGTCAACCTCGACCCCGACAAACTTCGCGCTTACGGAATCCCTCTCTCAACGGTCATCGAAAGAGTTCGCGCCAGTACAAATGAAGTGGGTGGACGGCTGCTCGAAATGGGCGGAGCGGAATACATGATTCGCGGCCTCGGCTATTTGCATTCCCTGAGCGACCTTCAAACCGTTCCCGTCGCCACAAAGAACGGCACTCCCGTCCTCGTCAAAGATCTGGGAACGGTTACCTTCGGGCCGGACATCCGTGAAGGCGTGGCCGAATGGCAAGGGGATGGCGAAACTGTTGGCGGCATCGTCGTGATGCGCGATGGCATGAACGCCCTCAGCGTAATCAATGGCATCAAGCAGAAGCTTCTGGCAATCAAACCTTCGCTGCCACCCGGTGTCGAAGTGGCCGCCGGATACGACCGCTCCGGGCTGATTCATTCGTCGATCGAAACGCTGCAGCGCGATTTGCTCGAGGAAGCGATCATCGTCAGCATTGTCATCATCGTCTTTCTGTTCCATTTCCGTTCTGCGCTGATCCCCATCCTCACGCTGCCCATCGCCGTAATCGCAGCCTTCATCCCGATGTACTACCTGCACGTCACCTCCAACATCATGTCCCTCGGCGGTCTAGCCCTGGCGATTGGCGATTTGGTGGACGCGGCTATCGTCATGGTCGAAAACGGTTACCGGCAGCTTTCGGAGCGCCAGTCCAGCGAAGCTGAGCCGCTTTCCGGACGCCAGAGAACCCAAATTCTGTTGGACGCCGCCAAACAAGTTGGTCCCGCCATTTTCTTTTCGCTCGTAATCATCGTGGTTTCCTTCCTGCCCGTATTTTTGCTGGAATCTCAGGAAGGCCGCATGTTTCGGCCCCTCGCCTGGACCAAGACCTTGGCCGTGAGCTTCTCCTCCGTCCTGGCCATCAGTCTTGTGCCTGTACTCATGACTCTTCTCATTCGGGGAAAGCTGATACCGGAATCGCGCAATCCCATTTCCAGGATTACCCAGGCCATTTATTTGCCCATTTTCCGGCTCTGCTTACGCTTTCGCAAAACCACCTTGCTGCTGAATCTGATCTTTTTGGTGGTCACGCTGCCTCTTGCTTTTCATATTGGCAGTCAATTCATGCCGCCCCTTTTTGAAGGTTCGGCGCTCTACATGCCCACTGCCCTTCCCGGCATCTCCATCGGCCAGGCGTCGCAGTTGCTCCAGGAACAGGACAGGATTATTCGCACCTTCCCCGAAGTCGAAACCGTATTTGGCTCCATCGGACGCTCCGACAGCGCCACCGATAACGCTCCCCTCGACATGTACGACACCACCGTCATGCTGAAGCCCCGCGATCAGTGGCGGCCGGGCTTGACCTATGAACAGCTCGTGCAGCAAATGGACGCGAAACTCCAGTTTCCCGGTCTCTCCAATACCTGGACCATGCCGGTCGAAAACCGTCTTGATATGGAATTAACAGGCATCAAAACCCCGCTCGGCCTCAAAATTCAAGGACCCAGCCTCGACGGCATCCAACAAGTCGGCGCCCAGGTTCAGCAGATACTTTCGGCCATTCCTGACATGCGCTCAATTTTCGCCGAGCGTGTTTCGCAAGGTTTTTATCTCAACATCGAAGTAAATCGGGCCGAGGCCGCCCGTTATGGACTCACGATTGCCGACGTGCAGCAGGCGGTTACTTCAGGCATCGGTGGAGGAATGATTGCCGAGAATGTCAAGGGCCGCGAGCGCTATCCGGTAAATGTCCGCTACAACCGCGATTTTAGAGATAACGTCGAGGATTTGCGCCAGGTTCTAATCGCCACCCCCACCGGCGCTCAGATTCCCATCTCCGACGTCGCGAAAATTTCATTTTCCCGCGGCCCTTCCATGATTCGCGACGAGGACGGCGCGCTGACCGGCTACGTCTACATCGACCTCAATACCAAAGACTATGGAGGCTTTGTCACACGCGCTACCGATCTGCTTCGGCAAAAACTGGCCTTGCCCCCGGGTTTCACCTACAAATGGTCGGGCGAATACGAATTCGAACTGCGCGCCAAAAAGCGCCTGCAATTAATCGTCCCGATCGTCTTTTTCGTAATTTTCCTGCTCCTCTACATGGTGTTTCATTCCGTCACCGAGGCGGCCGTGCTGATTTTCCCCACCATCTATGCGCTCACCGGCGGTCTGATTCTCCAGCGGCTGCTCGGCTACAATATCAGCGTCGCCGTGTTGGTAGGCTATATCGCTCTCTTCGGCATCGCGGTTGAAACCGGCGTCGTAATGGTCGTGTACCTGCACGAAGCCTTAGACCACCGGCTCAAATCGGGCGCCGCCGTGCATCACGAGGACATCGAGGCAGCGGTGATCGAAGGCGCGGTGCACCGCCTCCGGCCGAAATTGATGACGGTCTGCGTTGTGCTCGCGAGCCTAATCCCCATTCTCAGAGAAACCGGCGTCGGTTCCGATGTTATGAAGCCCATTGCCGCTCCTCTCGTGGGCGGCATGATCACCTCAACCATTCACGTCCTGATGNNCCCATCGTCGGCGGCATGATCACCTCGACCATCCATGTCCTCATTCTCGTTCCGGTGTTCTTTGCACTCATGAAGGAACGCGAGCTGCGCCGCGGCACGCTGCAATCGCACGATCGGCAATAAGTATGCCGGGAAGCATATCGCCCATGGATTGGCCTACCATCCCAGGCCCATTGGAGGTATATATTCGGATTGGTTATCCATTAGTCTGAGGGGTACGTCTAATACTCGGGAGGACTGCATATATATGTCGCATCGTTTCAGACTTTTGCTGGTTACCGCGGCGGCTTTGACTTTTTCTCCCGCCGTTTTTGCCCAAACGAATCAGCCGGCTGCACAGGGCGCGAAACCCGCCGCTGCAGCCAAGAGCCCGACTCCGTTTTCAGCGCACGACCTCAGCGGTGTGTGGAATGCCCTGCCTAGCCGCGCCCATGATGGATCGTCGTGGGCCAAGGGAGATCCGGAGATGACGCCCTGGGGCCAGGAACGCTTCAAATCCACCAAGCCCTCAATCGGACCGCGCGGCGTCACGCTCGCTGAAACCAACGATCCGGTCTACAAATGCTTCCCGTCGGG
>PLEA01000405.1 GCA_003136335.1 Acidobacteriaceae bacterium
TCTCTTCTTTCTGGCCGCGATCTACCTCTGGACGATCGGCGCGGTGATGCTCCTCGCCCCGGGAACAATCTCGCTGATGAGCGGATCCCAGTTCATGTATGGACTCGAGTTAGCGGGACCTTACATGGCGCTGCTCGTTGGGGCCGGTTGGGCGCTCGTCGGTTGGGGATTGTTTCGCTTGCACAATTGGGCGCGCTGGGCCGCGATGCTGGTGATGACGATCGGAATCGCGTCGCTGGTCCCAAAGATTTCGGCGGCGGAATTGGGCGTGCCGTTGCTGTGGTACGGACTGCAGATTGCATTGCGCGCTGCGGCTGCGTGGTATCTGGCTCAAGCGCCCGCGGTGATTGAGAGCTTTCGCAGCCAGTAGAGCTGTTCCGACCAGACTCAAGCCACGGATCTTCACCGATTTTCACTGATAACAAATCTGGAATAACAAAGCTTGAAGAGTTATCTGTGTGTATCCGTGCGATCCGCGGCTTGTTTTGCTTTGGCTTTGGCTGCTTCTTTCTCGCCTACGCGTTTGCTGACTTCGAACTTGATTTTGGCGGCCTTCTTGTCGGCGTCGACGATNNATTTTCAGCGCCAGCGGATCCTGCAACAGCTTTTGGATCGCGCGCTTCAGCGGACGTGCGCCGAAGTTCGGGTCGTATCCCTGCGTGAAGAGCAGGTCCTTCGCCGCGTCCGTCAGCTCCAGAGAGATCTTGCGATCGGCGAGCAGGCCGCGAACATCTTCCAGGCGCAGCTCGATGATTCGGACCAGCTGTTCCTTGCCGAGCGGCCGGAAGACGATGATGTCGTCGACGCGGTTCAGAAACTCCGGCTTGAAGTGCGTGTGCAGCAGGTTCTGCACCTGCTTGCTGGCTTTCTCAAACTCTTCCGGTGTTCGCACATGGTCGGCTTGCAAATAGCTGGAGCCGATGTTCGACGTCATGATGATGATCGTATTCTTGAAGTCGACGACGCGGCCTTTGCCGTCAGTCAAGCGACCATCGTCCATCATCTGCAAGAGCACATTGAACACGTCAGGGTGCGCCTTTTCGATTTCATCGAAGAGCACAACCGCATACGGACGACGGCGAACCTGCTCGGTAAGCTGCCCTCCTTCTTCGTAGCCGACATAACCCGGAGGCGCGCCAATCAGGCGAGCGACCGAGTGCTTCTCCATGTATTCGGACATGTCGATGCGCCATAAGGCATGCTCATCGTCGAACAAGAATTCGGCGAGGGCGCGCGCCAGTTCCGTTTTGCCGACTCCGGTTGAGCCGAGAAAGATGAAGGAGCCGATGGGACGCTTGGGATCGCTGAGTCCGGCGCGGGAACGGCGAATTGCATTGGCCACGCGCTCCAATGCCGGGTCTTGGCCAACGACGCGTAGGCGCAGGCGTTCCTCCATCGTGACCAGCTTCTTGACTTCGCCTTCGAGCATCTTCGAGACAGGGATTCCGGTCCACTTGGAGACGATGCGCGCGACGTCTTCTTCGTCGACTTCCTCTTTGAGCATGCGCTTGCCGCTCTGACTCTCCATCTGCTTGCTAAGTTTGGAGAGTTGTTCTTCGGCCTGGCGAATCAGGCTGTAGCGGATTTCGGCGACGCGCTGCAGGTTGCCTTTGCGCTCTTCGGCCTGCTCTTCCACTTTGAGTTTCTCGATCTGCTCTTTGAGGGCGCGAACGCGTGCGATGAGATCTTTCTCTTTTTTCCAGTTGGCCTTCAGGGTGTTGGACTTCTCGCGGATTTCGGCGAGTTCCTTTTCGATGACCGCGAGACGCTCCCGGGAGTTCGCGTCGTCTTCTTTCTTGAGCGCCTGCTTTTCGATTTCCAGTTGCATGGCTTTGCGTTCCAGCTGATCGATGTCGGTGGGCAGCGAATCGATCTGGATTCGCAGCGAGGCAGCGGCTTCGTCGATCAGATCAATGGCTTTGTCCGGCAGAAAGCGGTCTGTGATGTAGCGGTGCGACAGCGTGGCCGCGGCGACAATGGCTGAATCTTTGATGCGCACGCCGTGATGCACTTCGTATTTCTCCTTCAGGCCGCGAAGGATTGAGATCGTGTCTTCAACATTGGGTTCGCCGACGAAGACGATCTGGAAGCGGCGTTCGAGGGCAGCGTCTTTTTCAATGTACTTGCGATATTCGTTCAGCGTGGTGGCGCCGATGGCGCGGAGCTCTCCGCGGGCGAGCGCGGGCTTCAACATGTTGGAGGCGTCGATGGCGCCTTCGGCGGCTCCGGCGCCGACCAGCGTGTGCAGTTCATCAATGAAGAGAATGATCTGGCCCTGCGAATCTTCGATTTCCTTGAGCACGGCTTTGAGACGGTCTTCGAACTCGCCGCGATATTTTGCGCCGGCCAGCATCGCGCCGAGATCGAGCCCGACCACGCGCTTGTTTTTCAGAACTTCGGGCACGTCGCCGGAGATGATTCTCTGCGCGAGGCCTTCGACGATTGCAGTTTTGCCGACGCCGGGCTCTCCGATGAGCACGGGATTATTCTTGGTGCGCCGCGAAAGAACCTGGACGACGCGGCGGATTTCCTCATCGCGTCCAATGACCGGATCGAGCTTGCCGCGGCGGGCCTGCTCGGTCAGGTCGCGAGCATAGCGTTCCAAGGCCTGATATTTGGCTTCGGGATTCTGATCAGTAACTTTTTGCGAGCCGCGGACGACGGTGAGCGCTTTCAGAATCGCATCGTAAGTCGCGCCGTGAGCGGCGAGGATTTGCTGCGCGACGTCGCGCTTAAGGTGCGTGATGGCCAGCAGCAGGTGCTCGGTGGAAACGTATTCGTCCTTGAAGTTGGAAGCTTCTTTAAGCGCTTGCTCGATCAACTTGTTGACTTCGTTGGAGAGCGTGGCTTGCGCGGCGCTGCCGGAAACCTTGGGAAGTTTTTCGAGTTCTTTGTAGACCTCGGCCAGCACAACCTGCGGACCAATACCGATTTTTTCCAGCACCGGCGGAACGATGCCTTCCCTGTCTTCCAGGAGCGCGGCGAGCAGGTGGAGCGGTTGCAGTTCGGGATTGCCATGCTCGGAGGCGAGTTCGTTCGCGCGCTGGACGGCTTCCTGCGCTTTGACGGTGAATTTGTCCCAACGGATTGGCATGACTACTCCAGTTTGTAATTTGGTAATTCTGTAATCGGGTAATTGAAAACCTCTTCCGGTTACTCGGAGCTTGCTTTGGGCGCTTTGCGGCTGGCTTGCTCTGCCTTGCGCCTTAGTCCGCTCGCAGCGATTGCCTTGCTCCGGTCGGGCAGTTTTTCCAGGATCTTGATCTTCTCGGAGAAGCTGAGCGAAGCCAACCTTGTGCGCATTTTCGATTTACTCATGGGGTCCATCCAAATATTTGCGCTCGAACTTGCTGCCACTTCGCAGTCAGCCCATGTCGTTCGAGGACGCTATGCAACTTCGCCCTAGCAACGGCTCCTTGCTCGAACGGGCCAGCCGCCGATCACGATATGTTCATCCTTGATGGTGCCGCCACGGGCCTTCAGGTAGTTGTAAATCGGGCTGCGGCTAGGCAATGATCCACCAGAAGCCGTGGGAAGGACAACGAAGATGTCCACGTCAAGGGTCGCAGCGGGTTCAAGATAAAATGTCGCACCAACCGCCCCTCCAATGGCGCACTTGCCGATGACGCCCTCGGCTTGCATCTGGTTGATCGCTTCGAGCGTAGCTTTCACGGCTTCGTGTCCCCGGTGAGCATTGTGAACCAACTCCGCTATCGAGCCAAGCATTCCTGACTCAAAACACAACGGGGGGCGGGCATTTCTGCCGCCTCCCACCAAAGCGATCGAGCTGCGCTCGAGGACCGGGTCAGAGACCCGGTCCCACACTAGCACCGCTGCGGCTTTGCCGGTTGCCGGCTGGACAGCCGAGGCGGCTGTCCCTACGTGAGCACTTCTTACGCGGCTTTGCTGGGGCCTTTGCCTTCCAGCGACTTCTCGCTGCCCACGGTTACCTTGATCTGCTTGGGCTTGGCTTCGGCTTTTTTGGGCAGATTCACTTTCAGCACGCCTGTGTCGTAGGTCGCCGAGACGGACTCGGTGTCCACGGTGGTGGGCAGAGTAAAGGCGCGGGTGAAGCTGCCGTACTGGCGCTCCACGCGGCGGTAGTTCTCTTCTTTCTCNNGTGACCTTGTGCTCGTCTTCGTAGACGTCGACGGCGGGGGCAAAGCTCGATGTGGTCAAGGACTCGTCGCGGCCTTCTCCTGAGTAAGACTCGCGGAACAGGCGATTCATGCGGTCCTGCAGGGTAGAAAACTCACGGAACGGCTCCCAACGGGTTAATACGGTCATGGCTAAATCCTCCTTCAGAGATAGGTGATTCTAGAATTCTTGATTTTGAGACCGCCCTCGAGTAACTGCTCAAGGCTGCGGTCACTACTCTAGATATAGCATTAGCATGAATGGATCATAAAACATGAGTATGTTACTGTCAATATAATATTTAACCTGTTTTCAATAGGTTACGCACGCGATGACGCACTTCAGGTACGCAGTTTCGGGGATATTCAGGAGTACCGGATGGTCTTTCGCCTGTCCGCGGATTTCGATCAGGCGGAGAGTCTGGTGAGCATCGAGGGCGGCGTCGGCGAGCATTTCCAGGAAATTGGACTGGCTTACGTGGTAGGAGCAGGAGCAGGTGACGAGGATGCCGCCCGGGCGAAGCATCTTCAGGGCGCGGAGATTGAGTTCCTTGTAGGCGCGGAGAGCGGCGTCGAGATCGCGCTTGGACTTGGCGAAGGCGGGCGGGTCGAGAACGATGGTGTCGTATCGACGATCGGAGGACGAGTAGTCCTTGAGCAGATCGAAGGCGTTGGCCTCGATCCATTCGATTTCCGGTTGGTTCAGCTCGCGATGATTGAGCGCGGCATTCTGGTCGGCGACTTCAAGCGCGGGACGCGAACTGTCGACGCCGGTGACGTGCGAGCAACGCGGGGCGAGATGAAGGGCGAAGCCTCCGTGATAGCAGAAGACGTCGAGTGCTTCTCCCTTGGCGTATTGAGCGGCGGCAGCATAGTTCTCGCGTTGGTCGAGGAAGGCTCCGGTTTTCTGGCCTTCAAGTGCGTCGTAGTGGAACTTGGTGGCGTTCATGGTGAAAGTGGTGGAGGACTTGTCGCCTCGCAGGAGGCCGGAGGCACGCGGCGGAAGACTTTCGAGTTCGCGGACTCGCGGGTCGACGCGTTCGATGATGGAGGCTGGGTGCAGACGGGCGGTCAGTTCCGCCAGGATCGTCTGGCGGACGGGGTCGGCATCGATGGCCTGGGTTAGGATTTGCAGAGAAAGGATGTCGCGGTAACGGTCGACGATCAGGCCGGGGAGGAAATCGGCTTCGCTGAAAATCAAGCGGTAGGCTTCGGTGTCGCGGACCAGAGGCTCGCGGTAAGCGATGGCATCAGAGATGCGCTGGCGAAGTAGAGCGGGGAGATCCGCGACTGGCTCGTGGGAGAGCATGCGAACAGCGATTTGCGAGGAACTGGAATAGAGGGCGGTGCCGAGCGGCTTGCCGCGATGGTCGGAGACGCGGACCAGGGAGCCGGGAAGAACGGAGTCGGAAGAAACGATGTCGGAGCGGTAGACCCAGACGTGGCCGGTTTTCAGGCGAGCGGTGCCTCGGGGGGAAATCTTGACGGTGGGAAGAGTTGATGGGACTTTGGGCATGAAGCCATTTTAAATGCGTGGGATCATTGACGCTTTCGGCAGGGTCGAGCTGCGCTCGACGACCGGGTCAGCGACCCGGTCCCACACAAACAAAAGTCACACCAACAAACCTCACAAACAAAACCGGACAGCCGAGGCGGCTGTCGCTACGGCAGTTGGTTAGCTGGCGGCTTGTTCGGCGGGGACTTGGGGCTTGGCGTGAGAGCGGGTGGCGGCTTCGTGACGGGCCAGGTCCAGATCGGATCGCAGGGAGTCTAGGGCAACCATGGGGAGTTCGGAGCCGAAGGCGTCGAGTTCGTTTTCCGTCCAGCCGCCGTTCAGGCGCATGGCGTCGGTGATGTCTTCGGGAAAGGCCTGGCGGAAATCGCCTTCGCGGATAAAAATGTCGCCGATGAGGCGTCCAGTGTGAACGTCATAGACGCGGCGGCTGGACTGGCCGTGGGCATTGGTCAGACATAAGAATACTTCGCCAATTCCGCCGAACTCCGATCGGTAGTACCACGCTTGGGACGCGTCGATTTTGGGATGGTGGCGTTTGGGGCGGGTGGTCGAGGGCTTCTGATCGGCGAGTTCGTCGGCGGGATTGAAATAAAGGATGCGCTGGCAGGAGTCGCAGACGATGGTCTGCTGGCCAGAGCGAACTTCGTTATAGGTCTGAGGCCGGAGCTTGACGCGGCAGGCCATACACTGCTGATCCCGAACTTCAGAGATGCCGCTGCCGCGAAATTTGGACACGCGCTCGTAATGGCGGAGCAGATCGTCGGTGATGCCGGTGCGAATCTGATCGCGCTTGGCGCGCCACTCGGCGAGGAGCTTTTCGTCCTCGGCGGTTCGCTGGCGGGCTTCGTCTTTTTCTTTTTCGATTTCGGCGGTTTCGGCTTTTAGCTCGCCTTGGGCCGCCTTGACTTCCTTGTCGCGCGCGTCGGCGTTCACCATCAGCTCGAGAATCTTGTCTTCGTTGGCGGCAATTTCTTTTTCAGCGAACTGGATCTCGTGGAGCAGAGCCTTGTACTGGTCGTTGGTCTTGACGTCGAGCGACTGGTCGCGGTATTTGGAAATCTTGGCGCGCAGGTCGGAGATGGCGGTTTCGTACTTGCGGCGGGCGGCTTCGTCGGCCTTGACGGCGATTTGAGCCTTTTCCAGCTGCGCTTTCGTGCCTGCGAGTTTCTGCTCGATGACGGCGACGCGCTTGGGAAATTCGGCGACCTCGTCCTGCAGGCGGCGGATTTCCTTGTCGGTGTCTTGCAGGCGCAGCAGGTTTTCTATGTCGGGAAGCATTGAATGTATTGATTCTAGCATGGGGGGGGCCGCGATTTGCGGGCTGGGAAGAGCTTCCACAGAGGAAACCGGGGAACATCATCATGCCGACGCGCAGAGCCGTGCAGCCGAACGTTGGGCAGTGTACACTCGTTCGTTCACGCGTTGGGAATCCGCTGTTATTTCTTGCCTGCGAGGTTGCTTCTTGAAAAGACAGATTTCTTTCATCTCTTGCGTTGCCGTGCTCGCACTTATCTTCGGCGTTGCTGCTTCCACGCGAGTCGGGGCACAGACTGCGCCCACCAAGCCGCTGACCATTGAAACCATGTATCAGCCGGGAGGCCTGACGGGGCGCGCGCCCGAAACAACGGAGTGGAGCCCGGACGGAACCAGGCTCACCTTTGTGCAGCGCGACGAGAGGGGCGAGAAGGGCGAGTTGTGGTATGTGGACACGAGCACGGGCGAGAAAGCGGTACTGGTCAGCGCGAGGAAGTTGGCGTCGCTGGACACCGACGTAAATAAAGTGAAGGACGAGCGGGAGAAGGAGAGGCGGACACGCTATCACGTGGCAGCGTATCTGTGGGCGCCAGATTCGAAGCACTTGATCTTCGATTCGCAGGGGCAGCTCTGGCTCTACGACTTGGGATCTGCGACGGCGGTGCAGTTTACTTCCGCGTCCGATCCCTGCGGAGATCCGAAGTTCTCGCCCGACGGCGGGCATGTGGCTTACGTGCGCAAGCACAATTTGTACGTTCGTCCGGTGAGCGGGAAGGATGAAAAGCAGTTGACGAAGGACACCGGCGACAACCTGTTCAACGGCGATATTGACTGGGTCTATGCGGAAGAGTTGGCGGTGCGGAGCAACTATTTCTGGTCGCCCAACAGCAAAGAAATTGTGTTTCTGCACATGGATGAAACCAAGGTGCCGATCTATCCCATTACCGACTGGCTGCCAACGCATCCCAATGTGGAGAACGAGAAGTATCCGAAGGTGGGCGATCCGAATCCGGTGGTGAAGCTGGGCGTGGTGGAGGCGGATAAGAGCAAGGTGCGCTGGATTTCGCTGACCAGCGATCCGGAGTCGTACATCCCGCGGTTTGGGTGGGTGCGCGACGGAGTGATTTGGGCGGAAGTGCTGAACCGGACCGAGGACACGATGGACCTGTATTTCATGGACGCGAAATCAGGGAAGTCGCGGATCGTGTTGACCGAAACTACGCCGAGGGCGTGGATCGACTTCGAGAATGTGGAGGTGCGATTCCTGAAGGCTAACGGGCAGTTTCTGTGGCCGAGCTGGCGCGACGGAAACATGCATCTTTATCTGTACAGCTTTGACAAGCAGAACCCGATGGGAGCGGAAGCCAAGCTGGAACGACAGTTGACGAAGGGCGACTACGAGGTGCTGGGAATCGAGGGCGTGGACGAGGCCGCCGGAACGGTATTTTTCTCGGCGAATAAGGATGATCCGCGGCAGACGCACATTTTTTCGGTGCAGTTGGATGGCTCGGGGTTCAAGGCGCTGACCTCGGAAGAGGGAATGCATTCCGGAAATTTTAGCGACGATGGGAAGCACTATACCCATACGTATTTTGGTCCGCAGACGGCAACGACGATTTCGCTTTGCGCCGTAGGAGGAACTTGCAATCCGGTATGGAAAGCACGAAACGCGATTGCGGAATATGGGTTGCGGTCGCCGAAGTATCTGGAGTTCAAGGCGGAGGATGGGACGACGCTTTATGCGAGGTTGTTGCTTCCGCCGAATGCAACGGCCGGCGGCAAGATTCCTCTGATCGTCCACATCTATGGAGGTCCGGCGTCGCAGATGGTGAGGAAGGGAGCGCCTGATCCGTTCGACGAAATTCTGGCGAGAAAAGGCTTTGCCATCTTTGCGGTGGATAATCGCGGGACGCCGGGACGCGATCGCAAGTTTCAAACGGCGATCCGGCATGAGTTTGGCGCGATTGAGTTGAAGGATCAGCTGACCGCGCTGGATCAGTTGTTGGCGCAGTATCCGCAGCTGGATAAAGATCGAGTGGCGATTTGGGGATGGTCGAATGGCGGATCGATGACGCTTTATGCGATGACGCACTCGGAGCGGTTTCGTGCGGGAGTTGCGGTGGCGCCCGTCCCCGATCAGGTCAACTACGACACCATCTACACCGAGCGCTACATGGGCACGCCGGCTCGATGTCGGCGGCCCGGGCGAACGCGACGACCGCGCATCGTAGCGTCGCATTTGCGCTCGCGGCTGCTCATCATGCAAGGCAGCGCCGACGACAACGTCCACGTCATGAACTCGATCGCGCTGCTGCAGGCGTTCATCAAGCCGCGGCAAGCAGGTCGACTATTTCCTGTTCCCCGACGCCCGCCACGGCCCGACCGGCATCCCGGCCCGTCGCTACCTCGACCAAAAAATGCTCGACTGGTGGGAACGCACCCTCCGCTGACGGTAGTCGGCGTGCAAAACTGTTGTCACC
>PLEA01000224.1 GCA_003136335.1 Acidobacteriaceae bacterium
TTCTTGACCCAGGCGCGCAACACCCCCACCGCTGCCCAGATCGTCTCCTCACTCCCCATCCGTGCCAGCGTATCTCCGCTGGCATCGTCCACCATGTTCATCAAGCAGCCACGCGCCCCTCGCTCCTCCAACCAGTCGTGAAAACTTCCATCCATCTGCACCAGTTCCCCCACATGTTCTTTCCGCTCGCGCCGCTTGCGGTGCATGCGCCGCTTCCGCGCCCGACTCCACAGCCCTTCGGCCAACATCCAGCGCCGCAGGGTCTGCGCATTCACTTCCACATCATCGTCGCTCGCTAAGTGCTCCGCTGCTAACGTCGGCCCGAACCGCTCTCCTTCCTCCCCGGAATACTTCTTGCCCACCAACCGCAACACGCGCTCTCGAAATTTCTTCGACTTCCTGCGGTTCGACTCCCGTCCCGCGCTACCGTGTTTCAGCCCTTGCGCTCCCCCTTCTCGATAGCGCTTGGCCAAGCGCTTGCTCTGCCGATAGCTGATCCCCATCATCACCGCGGCGTTAACTAGCTTCAGTTCGCCGCTTTCGACTCGGGCCAAAACCCCGGCTCGCCGCAACTCCTTACTGCTCATCGCTGTCCTTCCCAATCTGGCCGCCTCCCGTAGAGACCTCCAGATTAGGGGACATTTCTATTGTCGTAACGTCGCCAAAAGGGGACATTTCTATTGTCGCCACATGGGGACATTATCAATGTCGCGCGACACGCGAAGCGATCGTTTTTCTCCTGCGTCCACAGGCCAGTCGCCCGAAAAGATACAGACATAACAATCGGTTCCAGCCTCGTGGAAACAATACCACTTAGGGACTGATTGCCAGCTTTGGCCATGCCACGTCGCAAATTCCTGCACATATCGCTTGACTTCAGCCAAAAGAGGATTAGCATTGAACTATCACCTCCGATCCAATTCAGGATCGAATGGGCCGATAGCCAAGGAATGTCACCGCTTCTTGGTTGTCGGCCCATTTAAATTTCGCATCTGCAGGACGATATGCCGCTGAGCGCGCCGGTTTCGCCTTCTTTGCTAAGAGCCTTCAAGGCCGCTGGGGCCGGCCTGTTACCGCGCCAGGCCGGCGAACGGATCATCACCGCGATCTTGACCCATTACCGAGCGGAAATCACGGTCCTCGCAGCAGATGGTGAAGGTGAGTTGTTTAGAGTCGGCATGGGGAATCCCAGCCACGGTATCGTCGGAGTACATATCCATCCCGTGAGCGTCCAATTTAAATCGTGGGAACTAAAGGCCCACAAAGACGCCGTCGCGTTCCTGAAAGACAAGGACTTCAACATGTACCTCGGGACGCTCCTTCAGGCCCTAGAGATTGGTCGATTTCGGGTCGGGTTTCGGTAACTAATCATTGCTGAGCAACGCAGTCTGAATGCGTCTCGTCATCTTCTCCCGCGCTTGATCGTTTCTGACATGGCCCCGCCGGGAATTTCGATGGAGTCGAAATTTGGCACGATGAATTCCCTGACCTTCCGAAGTACCGACGCCGACGCCTCCACTTCCAACTCCACCGCCCCATCCTTATACTTCCGCGAGTAAATCCGCGCCTTGCCTTCGAGCATCGCCAACATCTTCCCTTCTTTTTGGGGGACGCGGAGATGCACGCGGCTAACTGGATCTTCTTCGATCATCGCGTCAATGCGAGTTAGCAGCCGATCCAAACCGGTGCCCTCAGCCGCGGAAACGTAAACCGTTTTCGTATCTTCGCGTAAGGCATCGGCCTGCAGCGACTGCGCCACTTCCTCATCCAGCAGATCTATCTTGTTCATCACCCGCAGGCGCGGTTTCTTCTCTGCCTCGAGCTCTTTCAGGACGATCTCGACTTGCGCGTCCTGCTCGGCCGAGAGCCGGCTGCTGGCATCGGATACATGCAGAATCAGCGACGCCCGCTGCACTTCTTCTAGCGTCGCGCGAAACGCCGAGACCAGCGTATGCGGCAAGTTGCGAATGAATCCCACAGTATCCGACATCAGCACTTTGCGCTTCGAGGGCAAGTCCACGCCGCGAATCGTCGGGTCCAACGTCGCAAACATGCGCGGCGATTCCAGCACCTTCGCCTGCGTCAGCGCGTTGAACAGAGTCGACTTTCCCGCATTGGTGTAGCCCACCAGGGCCACGGTCGCGACGGGCGCGGACTCGCGCCTCTGCCGCTGCTGCCGGCGAATGCGCCGCACGTTTTCCAGTTGCTGCTCTACATGGCGAACGCGCCGCGCGATCTTTCGCCGGTCAGTTTCCAGCTGAGTTTCACCGGGACCGCGTGTGCCAATGCCGCCGCCGAGCTGCGACATCTCCACACCATGCCCGGCCAGCCGCGGCAACATGTAATGCAATTGCGCCAACTCTACCTGCAACTGGCCTTCCCGCGTGCGCGCATGCCGCGCAAAAATATCGAGGATGAGCTGGGTGCGGTCGATCACCCGCAGCTGAATGATCTTTTCAATATTGCGCTGCTGGGAAGGACTGAGATCGTGGTCGAAGAGAAGAACGTCGGCATTCACCGACGCAGCCGCGCCCGCAATTTCCTCGAGCTTGCCCGCGCCAATCAAGGTTGCCGGATCGGGCCGGTCGCGGCGCTGCAGAATCTGGCCCACCACCTTGGCCCCAGCACTTTCGGCCAATGTGCTAAGTTCTGCGATCGACTCGTCCGCATCGAATTCGGGAATGCTGGGCTTGCTTTTAGGATTTGGCGAGCCGCCCGCCTTGGTTTGCATCGCGGCCGCTTCGCGCGCCACGGCCGCCTGCGCCGTAACCGTCCCCCTCGCGCCGCCGCGCCCACGCGTGCGGACATCAATCCCCACCAGAAACGCGCGCTCGCGTTCCGGTTCCTCGCGAACGACTTCGGTTCCCAGAGGCGCACGTCTGCCCGAACGCGCCGTGCCGCGGGATTTCTTGGTATGAGAACTTCCCAAACCGAAAACGCCTTATCCTTCGGTGCCGGTGCCCGAAGCGCTTGGCGCCGAAACCGGCCCTGCCGACGATCCCGCACCCACCGCTTTATCCGGATGCGCCACGTGCGCGACATGCGTCGCCGCCACCCGCCCCATCACCACGGTGGAGATGGCGTGCTTGAAGATGAGTTGCTCCTGACCATTCGCCTCCAACACTACGGAGTACTTGTCGAAGGAGCGGATGCGACCCGTTAACTTCACCCCGCTCAGCAAGTAAATCGTAATGCTGAGCCTCTCCTTGCGGGCCGTGTTGAGGAAGGAATCCTGAATGTTCTGTGCCGGCTTATTGCTGTCCATAGCCGATCTCCTTGATATATAGACTGCGAACTTGCCAACTACCAGCCAACAGACTCGCCCATGAGCCGGCTCAAGCAACAGCATGTTCCCGGAAGCCTTCCCGCTGCCATCAGGAACAAGGGGGGTCATCCCCGCCAGATAGGCGCGCCAACTCCGCAGGGACCGCGCCCCGCGCCTTTCCAGCAGATGTGAGTACCATACGGCGATCTTCGCCGCTTTTCAACTGGAACTTGCCGCGGTATCGGCGGTATCGCCTGCGAGTTGACAGAGGCGACCGCAAAGTGCAGACTTTCCAAGACTCGACGACATCGTGAGTAAATATCTCTCGGGTTTCGCGAGCGTTTTTGCCTGTCATTACGGCTGGCTGTCTCTTCGCCGGATGCACCGTCGTCCCAGGACATTCGGGGGCCCCACAATCTGCACTTCCAAGTTGGCGAAGAAGTTCGCGAACAAGTTGGCGGAGGAAATCTAATGCACAATTTCGTTGAACTGGCAGCAACGGTCATGCCCACCATTACCGGCACGGAAGCCACCCAGTTCATCCTGCGCTGGTTCCACTTCATTGCGGGGATCACCTGGGTCGGTCTTCTATATTTCTTCAACCTGATCAATGTCCCCTTCATGAAGCAAGCGGACGCCGGCATGAAATCCAAGATTTTTCAGTACCTGACCTTGCCCGCCCTGAACTGGTTCCGCTGGAGTGCTCTGGTCACCGTCTTTATCGGATTCTGGTATTGGGCGCAGTTCTATGTCGCTCCTGACGCCCAGCGCCAAGGCGCCAACGCTGGCGCCACCATCGGATTTTTCTGGCTGCTCTGGATCGCAGTCTGGTTCATTCTTTTTCTAGTGATCAAGAAAATGCCCTCTAGCGGGTATGTCCTCGGAATCATCACTGCCATTTTGGTCTATGCCGCGGGCTGGCTGTTTGTGCACTACACTCCGGTTGGCGGAGATGACAACCACGTCCTCTCGATCGGCGTCGGCGGCGGCTTCGGCATCGTGATGTTGTTCAATGTCTGGGGCATCATCTGGCCCAACAATAAGAAGATCATCCGAGGAACGCTGGCCGGCACGCCGCCCGCCAACGCAGCCACCATGGCGCGCCAGGCATTCCTGGCCTCGCGCACAAATTTCTTTCTTTCCGTACCGCTGCTGTTCTACATGGCGGCCAGTTCCCACTTCTCCAGCACCGTAATCTTCGGGAAGTAACTCTTCGGGAAGTATTCGCTGAACGAAAGAAAATGGCGTGGCCGAAGCCGCGCCATTTACCCACAGCCTGCCTTTCGGAAAATCAGGCAGTTCCCGATTACCCAAGTCCAGCGCATAAAAAAATCGGGGGCTCGTTCGAGCCCCCGATCAGGAATGAACCAATTTCGAACTAGAAATAGAACTTCGCTCCTAGCTGCACCAGTCGGCTGGGCGCCACGCTTGTGACCTGACCGAAAGTGCTACTTCTCACGTTTCCATTCACACAGGGGAATGGACCGGCAGGGTTACAAAATTGGGTGTGGTTGAAGACGTTATAGCCTTCCAGCCGCAGTTCCAGATACTCCCTTTCGTTTGAGGGCCGGAAGTGGATGTCTTTCTCCAACGCCATGTCCCAATTGTTGATACCGGGACCGGCGAAGCTGTTACGCCGGACGCCACCAAACGTGCCGATTGCCGCAGGGGCAAACACCGTCGGTCCACTAGGTTGGGTACCAACAAACCAAGCGTGGGGAACCACCTTATTCCTTTGGTTTGTGTAGGCGAGCGTTCTTGGATTGCCCGTGTGGACCGCTCCAACCTGCTGTGGCGATTCCCAACAATCGTAGTACACAAACGCGTCGCAGGTTAGCGAGGTGAATGAGGAATCAGAGATGTCCACCGGGAAACCACTTTGGAAGGTCGTTATACCGCTCAGTTGCCAGCCTCCCACCAGCATGTTTAACAATGGATGGTCGCCATGCAAGCTTGGAGCCTGGTAAGTGTACCCGGCAACGAATCGCTTCCTGGCATCGTATGACGAGTTGCTCTTGTTCAAATAGGCAAACTGTGGATACGGATTGACCGCCCGGATTTGGAAACCGGCGTCTTCAAATCCCGATCCGTTATCGATCGCATGGCTCCAAGTAAAGTTCGCCAGCAAGCCTAAACCATGGCTGAAGCCTTTGTTGACACCTATTTGCAATGCGTTGTAGCTGGAATTGCCATCTGTTGACTGGGTTCCCACTGAGCCGAAAGCGGCACCGGCGGTTCCCAAGAGCGCATTTTGAGGGTAGAGTTGGTGCTGGATCACGGCATTGGCCGGACAGCCAGCTTCGGATCCCGTATTGGTTAGACAGGCCGCCGCGCCAGCCAGAGTAATGGGATTCCCCTCGATTGGCCGTATCAAGTGGCGACCCAATGCTCCAACATATCCAATGCTGAACACGGTATTTCCCGCAAGCTCACGCTGAACGGTCAGGTTGTAATTCATGGCCTCCGGCGTAGTGTAGTTTGGGCTGAAAGCGTTGAGAGACAAGGGTTCAAATTGAGTCCAGTCTGTAGCGGCCGCCGATGCGCCTGTTGGGGGCACGAAGGGGAACGGATTGGGCTCAGCCGTAGTTCGGCCTGCAATATCCGCGTATGGATTAGCGAAGGCCGGACTGAACGTGCCGCTCACATCCTGAATACCATGCGAGGTGATCGAGAACGGCGGCGTGCCCAAGTTCTGGAGAATGCCCTCCTCCTCCGCGCGGTTGTAGTAAAGGCCCCAACCTCCGCGGACGGAGAGCTTCCCGGCACCTCCGCTTAGCCGCCCCGCGTCGGGAGACCAGGCAAATCCTATCCGCGGCCCGAAGTGAGTGTAAGGCACCTTCAAGCCACCTGTGTTGTCACAGCCCCTGTCGCCGGGGTAGAGCATATCCGTCGGAGCATTCGGGAACACGGTAGACTGCTGGCCTACGCGGAAGCAGGTCACATCTTTTCCACCGAACTGCTGATTCGCAAGTGGCTTGTCTATCTGCCACCCTGTGCCCAGGGTTAGCGTCAAGTTCTGCCTTACTTTCCATTGATCTTGAACATAAGAGTAATATTCGTAGGCTCGGCCGATGATCAATCCTCCGGAACCCTGAGAGAACGTGTCGGGAATTCCCAGCAGGAAGTCAGCCCCGGCATCTCCGGTGGTAAAGGCGCCTGCCGCATTGTAGCTGTAAGAGCCGTTGTTGCTCCCGGCGAACGGATTCCAGACATCGAAACGACGAAAGTCGAATCCCGCCTTGATCGCGTGGTTTCCGATCACCTTAGAGAAATTGTCCGTGAACTCGCGGGTTTGGTCCTTTCGCGGCTGGGGCCCGTTGGTTGTGAACCCAATCGCGAAATTGTACGAACCCGCAATGCTCAGGAAAGGGAGGCTCTCGCCGGACGTAATTTGTGAATTGATATTGAAGCCCACCGAGGACGGAGCGATAGGCGTTGCCGGTTGGTCCGCAACGAAATTGAAGCGGGTATACCCCACGCGGAACTCGTTGATGGTGGAGCTATTGAACGTGTGGCTCCAATCGACAATGAATTGCTTGTAGTGACGCTGCGCCACAATGCCGAAACCCGGGACGGTTGAGCCGCCGGGAAGGGGTATGGGGTCGGAAGTTGGACTGGTTTGCAGGAACATCGTCCCCCAGATCGAGTCTTTCGAATTGAAAGTATGATCGATGCGCGCGATTTCCTGATAATTCCCAGTGCCGGTCTCAGTCGGGTTGAAAGTAAATTGATTCCCGGCCGAGTTTGGAGCCGGTATATAGGCGGCCATCAACTTGGCCGCAAGAGGGTCGAAACCCGCTGTAGGAATTACACCTGTGGGGAACGCTACGCACTCCGGCGTACCCTTTGCTGCCGACCCGACTGCAAACGGCAACGGATTTGGCCCGAAAGGACCGGCGTAGTTATTCCCGCACGGCGAACCTGCGGGTTCCGGATTTGCGACATTGTAAAAGGACGGGCTACTAGAAAAGTCCCCGCCGCGCTGTGCGTTGCTGAACACGGTCGATTGGCTGGGTGCGCCAGCCTGAGGAGCCCGGTTCTTGATTCCTTGAAAGGAAAAGAAGGCAAAAGTGTGATTCTTCCAAATCGGACCTCCGATGGTTCCACCGAAATCATTCTGATGGAACTGAGGGGCCGTGTGGGTAAGCCAATTGGCGGTATTCAGGAAAGTGTCGCGGTAGAACTCGAAAACGTCGCCGTGGAACTGGTTGGTGCCACTCTTGATGACGGCATTGACGACCGCCCCCGAATTACGCCCATATTCCGGATTGATGGTATTGGTGATGATATTGAATTCTTCAAGCGCATCTACGCTGGGAATAATCAATACCGTGTTCAGGGGGAGATCGTTAGAATCGATGCCGTTGATCAAATAGCTGCTTTGGTTCGACTGGCTGCCATTCGCCGAATATGATCCAAACCGGTCGGACTGGGCCACCACCCCGGGTGTCAACTGCTCGAGCGCCGTCCAGTTCCGGTTGATCAAAGGCAGATCAACAATCTTCTTCTCGTCGACTAGCGTCTGAAGCTGGATGTTGGTCGTTTCCACCTGCGCGGTGTCAGCACGCACTTCGACCACCTCCGATGTCGCACCTAAATCGAATTTAATGGGTAAGTTGTATACCTGGTTCACCGTAAGCACGAACTGGCTTGTCTGGAAGGTCTTGAAACCTTGCGCGGACGCTGTCACTTTGTACGTGCCAATTCCAAGCTGAGGGAACACGTAGGCTCCGTCGGCCGACGAAGTCACCTTGGTCACAATACCGGTATCGGTGTTGACCGCCGTGACCGTTGCATTCGCTACCGACGCACCACTGGGGTCGGTAACGACTCCTCGAATACTTGCGTAAACATTGTCAGCAAAGGCTGGGGGGACACATAGCAAGGTTGCTACCAGGGCAACTAGCGCCGCAATCAGTGCAAGAAATCTGAAATTGTTCAATCCCTGTTTCATATTCTTCATTTTCTCCTCAAACAAACTGGAAGTGCTGGCCTGCCTGACTTGTTCGGAGCCCAATCGTTCTGGACTTAATGCGACTTCAAGAAGCCGGACCGCAGGGAGAGCCCGGATGCCTAACTGTTTTCTAAGACAACGTAGAACAACCTCCAGAGCAAACAACGGTCCAAACACGTAATCAATAAACACTCCTGTTTTCAGTCAGTTTGCTGTGGTGGCCGGGGCAGACGTACGGAAATGCGTAACAATCCTGGAACCGATCTATGAAATTTGGGATTATCGCCCGGCCGCGGAGAGTGAGTTAAATCGTTTTAGAGGCTGGTCCCACACATGTTTAACGTTATGTTGTCAGCGCCGCCGACGTTTGGTTGGAATGTTCGGACGCACTTCTCCCGGCGCTAATACCCTTCTCACAATCGGCGTGTTGAGTTTGTATTTTCGCTCGCTGACGTTTCCAGCTTCGTCTTTCACGCGCAGGATGAACACCGGCAGAGTGCCCTCCTTGTCGAAATTTTCTTTCGTGATGGTGACGGGCAGAATCCCGTCAAGGCCGTGTTCGCGGTATGCGGTCTCGTAGCGATGCTTGCGCGCGTTCCAGGTGAAAACCCGGATCTGATCGAAGTCATAAGACAAGCCGTCGTGGGGGTCGGTCAGCACGCAAAGATATTGCGAAACTTTTTTCTCCACTCCCTTGTCGATATCCGACACTTGATCCAGGACGAAGAAAGCGACGAAGCGCTGGCCCTCGGCGTACTGCGCGATCTCGAGTGGCAGGTCCACGTCAACCATCCGCGAGAGAACCCATCCCACGCGACCCTGATCGTCGCGCACCAGCCACCAATCCTCAAGTACGGGCCCCGCCAGAGATCGCGCCCCGGGCCTCGCTGCAGGCTTGGGCGGAGGCGCCGCGCCGGGCTGCTTTTCGGCAGTAGCCCGCTTCAGGATCGCAACCTTCGCGCCGGAGGCAAGTTGGTATAAATGTTCGGTATCGCGACCGGGAGTGACATGCAAATTGGTCTCATTCCGCAGTATGCCAGGAGCCTGCACGGGATCGCTCTGATTCTCTTCGGTGAGTTTCTGCAGAGCGTCGAAAGTCTTTTGATCGACCAAATATCGCTGCTCAATCCAGCCTTCGATGCCGCTGCCGGTGCGGACCCGAGCGAAACGTTTTTCGCGCTCTAGCACTTCCACGCGCTCTCCATTTTTCACGTTGCCGACGCGGTTATAGATGGCCGCGACCTGGTCGCGCAGCCCTGCCTGCGGCGCCGACACATAAGCCACCTCCAGCACGCGATGACGTCCGCCACTACAGGCAGGAAGCGAGAGGACGGCCACCGTTACCGCCGTGACCACAAGCCAGCCAACACGGGATGAGCCCAACAGTCTCACGATTGAGTACGAGTAAGCAGGGAACTTTCTACTATAGCGCGTCGCGGGGCAGGACTTGATTTGTACAGAGGTTTACGATTCATGAACCTGCAGCGTGGATGAATGGCGAGTCAAGACACAGCCAACCCGTCTCAGTTACCATAGAAGCAGGACTTCGGAATGCCAGAAGTTCACGGGATGCGGGTTGCCCGGAAACGGGTTCCTGCGTCTAACTAGATGTGGACTGTTTCTGGAGCCACTCCAAAATACTCATGCATAGAGCATTCTCTAATCGTTTCGTTATTTTGTTCGTATCTCTGATCGTGCTGGCCAGCTGCGTCTCGGCGCAGGATACGGTGGATTCTGTGCTGCGCCCGCCCAAAGGAGCGCAGGTCGCCATAGTCGTCTTCGAGGATTTGCAGTGTCCCATGTGCCGGCGCACCGCGCCGCTGGTCGAGCAGGCCTCCAAGACCTACAAAATCCCGGTCGTGCGTCACGATTTCCCGCTGCCGATGCACAATTGGTCCTACCAGGCAGCCGTGATGGCACGCTACTTTGATACTCATTCCAAGGCCCTGGGCAACGAATTCCGCGATTACATCTTCGAGAACCAGCTGGAAGTCGATCCCCAGAACCTGCGCGCCTATGGGGAGAAATTTGCCACCGCGCATAAGGTCGATTTGCCGTTCGTTCTCGATCCCGGGGGAAAACTCGCCGCGCTGGTCAATGCCGATCGCGACCTGGGCAAGGCCATCAAGCTCGACCACACACCCACGGTCTACATCGTAAGTAGCCGCAATCCCAACAAACCGTATGTGGAAGTTAAGGACAACAGCCAGCTCTACCTGACCATCGACACCATGATGAAGGAGTAGGAACTGCGATTGCTGATTTCTGATGGTTGATGGTTGATTGAAATCAGGTGGTCTTTCATCTTTTCAATCAGCAATCAGAAATCATCAATCAACAATCAGTCAGAGGACTGAGGTCCGGGGTCTTCTTCAATCTCCAAAGCCGATCCCAATCGCGCGCGCTGTCCGCACGAGTTCTCCGTCAGGCCGAACCGACTTCAACTGCCCAATGGCGTGGGCCATGTCGACCGCGACAATCGAACTCGCGCGCAGCGCAACCATCTTTCCAAACTCGCCCCGGGCAATTAACTCGACGGCGGACACGCCGAAACGCGTAGCCAGCACCCGGTCGAACGGCGAGGGCGAACCCCCGCGCTGGATGTGTCCCAGCACGCTCACCCGCACTTCTTTGTTCGACCCTGCGGCAATGGCATTGCCGATCAGGTTGCCGACGGGGCTGGCACGCCGGTTCTCCTTCAACTCTGGAGGAGTTTTCACCCCTTCCGCCACCACCACAATCGTAAAGTCCCGGCCGCCGAGCTCGCGCTGGGCGATAAAGTCGCACACGCCCTTGATCGTGAACGGAATTTCAGGAATCAGAATGACATGCGCGCCCCCCGCGATGCCCCCCGCCAGAGCGATCCAGCCGCAATCGCGGCCCATGACTTCGACCACCATCACCCGGTGATGCGACGCACCGGTGGTGTGAATCTTGTCGATGGCGTCGGTGACCGTGTGCAGCGCCGTATCGAACCCGAACGTGAGTTCGGTGGCCGACAGGTCATTGTCGATCGTCTTGGGCACGCC